>NZ_JUQO01000097.1 GCF_001074635.1 Streptococcus mitis | reverse complement strand
CTTAGTTTCTTTGAAGATGTACTCTGGAATGTCTTTCTTATCCTTCGTTCCTTTGTCTGAAGGATTGATTTCTTTTCCTTCTTCGTCTACATATGTTGTAACTACTTTACGGTAGATGTAATCAACAATTGTTGCACCTTCTACAACTTCACCTTTTTCAACAGATGTGTCTGAAGCTTTTACAAGTTCATAAACATCACCGTTTGCAGCAATAATGACTGAAGGTTTATTGTCAGTTGTATCATATTTTTCACCAACTAATGTTGCATCAGTGTCAACTACTACATTAGGAATATCTTTTCCTTCTGGAGTTTTTCCTGAAATTGGGTTACCTTCTTCATCTACATAGTTTACTAATACTACTCCGATGTGTGCTTCTGGAAATTCTTCTGTGTTGTTTAAGATTTCATAAACATAAGTTACAACAGAAGTTCTACCTTTAACACCTGATTGTTCAGCATCAGAGTCTTTCGTAACTTTCTTCAGTGTATAAACCTTACCATCTTTTGTAGTAATGGTTTGTGGTCTATTGTCAGTTGTATCATATTTAGCATTTAGTGGTGAATTTGGGGTATCCACAACAGTGCTTCCTACTTCTTTACCTGTATCTGTGATACCTGAAATTGGACGTCCATATTTATCACGATATACGACTACTACGCTACCGAAGTTTTGTTTTGGTGCTGGTTCTTTTACTTCTTCGTATACATAAGTAATTGTTTGTTCTTTATCACTTACTTTACCTGTTTCAGAAGCTGAATCTGCTTTTCTCTCTTTCAGTAGGTATACTTTGCCATCTTTTTCGATACGTTCAGGTTTTAAGACTTCAGTTGATGCATCGTAACCAGTTGATACTAATGTGTCTTTTGGTTGTACTGTTTGTGAACCTTTTAATGTTTCTCCAGTTGTTGATTCGTAAGTTACTTTTACTTCTTCACCTTTAGCTGGCTCATAAATATGTTTCGTATTTCCTTTGTTATCAGTTTCTGTACGAACTAATTTATAGCCATAGATATCTTTCTTAGGTAGAGTTCCATCTTCTTCAGGTACTACTGGTGTATTATTCTTATCAACTGTAATTGGATTTCCAGCTTCATCTACAAATGTTGTAACTGGACGAACTGTTGGCGTGTAAGTTTTTTCAACTTTAGTTCCGTTCGCATCTTTTACTTGAACTGTTACTCCTGAAGCTTTTCCTGCAAAGTCTGGTTCTGGTGTAAATGTAATAACATTATTTGCTAGTGTATATGTACCTTCACCTGGAACTTTCACTTCTGTAGTCGGTTTTCCATCTTTTCCTACTAGTGTAGTTGTTGTTGGATCTAACGCTACATTTTCATGACCTTTATCGAAGTTTACTGTAGTATTGTCTTGATCTTTCTTATCAAACACAATTGTTGATGTTTGAGGTTGTGCTTTTGGTCCTTCAGTTTCAGCATTTTCACCTGTTGGCGTTACTGGGGTAACTGTTGGTGTGTATTTAGCTGTTACTGGTGTTCCATTCTTATCTACACGTTTTACTGTTACTCCTTTTGCTACACCAGAGAATTGTGGTGCTGGAGTGAACGTTACTTTACCGTCTTTGTCAACTGTGTATGTTCCTTCTCCTGGTACTACCACTTTTCCTTCAGGATTTGCACCTTCTAATGTTGGTGCTACTTCTTCATCTATTGGCACATTAGGGTTTCCTGGTTTGAATGTTGGGGTTCCCTCTTGTGTTGCTCCTTGAATTCCTGTTGTTTCTACAGGTGTTCCTTCTGGTGTTACTGGTGTTACTGTTGGTGTATATTTTGCCGTTACTGGTGTTCCGTTCTTATCTACACGTTTTACTGTTACTCCTTTGGCTACGCCAGAGAATTGTGGTGCTGGAGTGAACGTTACTTTACCGTCTTTATCAACTGTGTATGTTCCTTCTCCTGGTACTACTACTTTCCCTTCTGGATTTGCACCTTCTAATGTTGGTAATACTGTTTCATCGATTGGCACATTAGGGTTTCCTGGTTTGAATATTGGTGTTCCTTCTTGCTCTTTACCTTGGATTCCTGTTGTTTCTGCAGGTGTTCCTTCTGGTGTTACTGGTGTAACTGTTGGTGAGTAAGTTGCTGTGGCTGGTGTACCATTGTCATCTTTTGCTTGTACGGTTACTGGTGTTGGT
>NZ_JUQO01000012.1 GCF_001074635.1 Streptococcus mitis | reverse complement strand
ATAATAGGGGTTGATGTGAAATAATAAAAAACCAAAACATAAAACTATGATTCCAGTTAAGAATAAAATGTCCTTATTTACTTTCCTCATAAAACCTCCTTTTATTTTATTTAAAGCGCTTTCTATTATTAGTATACGTCAAAAAAAGAAAAAAACAAGTCTATTTATCAATGTCATTAAGTTAGTGAGCTAACTCTTTAAATAGGAGATAGGATTGAGAAC
>NZ_JUQO01000096.1 GCF_001074635.1 Streptococcus mitis | reverse complement strand
CAAGTACAGCCTGCGGCTAGCTTCCTAGTTTGCTCTTTGATTTTCATTGAGTATGAATCAGTAAATGCTGAGAGAGTGGAGGTTTAAACTCTGACATTTGTGAGAGTTTGGTCTCCCCTCTTCTATTTTGTTTTTAAATAGGGGTGAAAAGATTTTTTGCTTCTATTTAAAAATAAAATAAGGAGATCAAATCATGAATCTTTTGATTATGGGCTTACCTGGTGCAGGTAAGGGAACTCAAGCAGCAAAAATCGTAGAACAATTCCATGTTGCACATATCTCAACAGGTGATATGTTCCGTGCTGCTATGGCAAATCAAACTGAAATGGGTGTTCTTGCTAAGTCATACATTGACAAGGGTGAATTAGTTCCTGATGAAGTTACAAATGGGATCGTAAAAGAACGTCTTTCACAAGATGATATTAAAGAAACAGGATTCTTATTGGATGGTTACCCACGTACAATCGAACAAGCTCATGCCTTGGACAAAACATTGGCTGAACTTGGCATTGAACTAGAAGGTGTCATCAACATTGAAGTGAATCCAGATAGCCTCTTGGAACGTTTGAGTGGTCGTATTATCCACCGCGTAACTGGAGAAACTTTCCACAAGGTCTTTAACCCACCAGTTGACTATAAGGAAGAAGATTACTACCAACGTGAAGATGATAAGCCTGAGACAGTGAAACGTCGTTTGGATGTGAATATTGCTCAAGGAGAACCAATCATTGCTCACTACCGTGCCAAAGGTTTGGTTCATGACATCGAAGGTAATCAAGATATCAATGATGTCTTCTCAGATATCGAAAAAGTATTGACAAATTTGAAATAAAGCGTTTTTCACACTTGCAAAAATCCGCTACAAATGTTATACTGAGATAGTCTGACTTATAATTGTTGTCTCTGTGTCTAGAGGCATCGAATCGAAATTTATGGAGGTGCTTTTGCGTGGCAAAAGACGATGTGATTGAAGTTGAAGGCAAAGTAGTTGATACAATGCCGAATGCAATGTTTACGGTTGAACTTGAAAATGGACATCAGATTTTAGCAACAGTTTCTGGTAAAATTCGTAAAAACTATATTCGTATTTTAGCGGGAGATCGTGTTACTGTCGAAATGAGTCCATATGACTTGACACGTGGACGTATCACTTACCGCTTTAAATAATCGAAAAACTTGGAGGGATAAGAAATGAAAGTAAGACCATCGGTCAAACCAATTTGCGAATACTGTAAAGTTATTCGTCGTAATGGTCGTGTTATGGTAATTTGCCCAGCAAATCCAAAACACAAACAACGTCAAGGATAAGATAGAAAGGAGAAAACATGGCTCGTATTGCTGGAGTTGACATTCCAAATGACAAACGCGTAGTAATCTCATTGACTTATGTTTATGGTATCGGACTTGCAACATCTAAGAAAATTTTGGCTGCTGCTGGAATCTCAGAAGATGTTCGTGTACGTGATCTTACATCAGATCAAGAAGATGCTATCCGTCGTGAAGTGGATGCAATCAAAGTTGAAGGTGACCTTCGTCGTGAAGTAAACTTGAACATCAAACGTTTGATGGAAATCGGTTCATACCGTGGTATCCGTCACCGTCGTGGACTTCCTGTCCGTGGACAAAACACTAAAAACAACGCTCGCACTCGTAAAGGTAAAGCTGTTGCGATTGCTGGTAAGAAAAAATAATATAGGAGGTAAAAGTCTTGGCTAAACCAACACGTAAACGTCGTGTGAAAAAGAATATCGAATCTGGTATTGCTCATATTCACGCTACATTTAATAACACTATTGTTATGATTACTGATGTGCATGGTAATGCAATTGCTTGGTCATCAGCTGGTGCTCTTGGTTTCAAAGGTTCTCGTAAATCTACACCATTCGCTGCTCAAATGGCTTCTGAAGCTGCTGCTAAATCTGCACAAGAACACGGTCTTAAATCAGTTGAAGTTACTGTAAAAGGTCCAGGTTCTGGTCGTGAGTCAGCTATTCGTGCGCTTGCTGCCGCTGGTCTTGAAGTAACAGCAATTCGTGATGTGACTCCAGTGCCACACAATGGTGCTCGTCCTCCAAAACGTCGCCGTGTATAATCATCGCATTACACTGCTTTTCGTTTAAGAGGGAGTAACTAAATGATCGAGTTTGAAAAACCAAATATAACAAAAATTGATGAAAATAAAGATTATGGCAAGTTTGTAATCGAACCACTTGAACGTGGCTACGGTACAACTCTTGGTAACTCTCTTCGTCGTGTACTTCTAGCTTCTCTACCAGGAGCAGCTGTGACATCTATCAACATTGATGGTGTGTTACATGAGTTTGACACAGTTCCAGGTGTTCGTGAAGACGTGATGCAAATCATTCTGAACATTAAAGGAATTGCAGTGAAATCGTACGTTGAAGACGAAAAAATCATCGAACTGGATGTTGAAGGTCCTGCTGAAGTAACAGCTGGTGACATTTTGACAGATAGCGATATTGAAATTGTAAATCCAGATCATTATCTCTTTACAATCGGTGAAGGTTCTTCTCTAAAAGCGACTATGACTGTTAACAGTGGTCGTGGATATGTACCTGCTGATGAAAATAAAAAGGATAATGCACCAGTTGGAACACTTGCTGTAGATTCTATTTATACACCAGTTACAAAAGTCAACTATCAAGTGGAACCTGCTCGTGTAGGTAGCAATGATGGATTTGACAAATTAACCCTTGAAATCTTGACAAATGGAACAATTATTCCAGAAGATGCTTTAGGGCTTTCAGCACGTATTTTGACAGAACATCTTGATTTGTTTACAAATCTTACTGAGATTGCTAAGTCAACTGAAGTGATGAAAGAAGCTGATACTGAATCTGACGACCGTATTTTGGATCGTACGATTGAGGAACTGGACTTGTCTGTGCGTTCATACAACTGTTTGAAACGTGCCGGTATCAATACTGTGCATGATTTGACAGAAAAATCTGAAGCAGAGATGATGAAAGTACGAAATCTTGGACGCAAGAGTTTGGAAGAAGTGAAACTCAAACTCATTGATTTGGGTCTTGGATTAAAAGATAAATAAAGGAGGAATACATGGCTTACCGTAAACTAGGACGCACTAGCTCACAACGTAAAGCAATGCTTCGCGATTTGACAACTGACCTTTTGATCAACGAATCAATCGTGACAACTGAAGCTCGTGCTAAAGAAATCCGTAAAACTGTTGAAAAAATGATTACTCTAGGTAAACGTGGTGATTTGCATGCACGTCGTCAAGCAGCTGCTTTCGTACGTAATGAAATCGCATCTGAAAACTATGATGAAGCAACTGATAAGTACACTTCTACTACAGCACTTCAAAAATTGTTCTCAGAAATCGCACCTCGTTATGCTGAACGTAACGGTGGATACACTCGTATCCTTAAAACTGAACCACGTCGTGGTGATGCAGCGCCAATGGCGATCATCGAATTAGTATAAAATCATCAATTTTGTTGAGTGTTATGATGATGGAGTCTTGTACTCTTAGTCTAGCTCTGGTCTACCGCTAGGATTTCGGTCCTAGCGGGAACACTCATCATAAGTTGGGATAGTAGACGCTTGTTTACGAAATTGTTTTTTGCTTAAGAACAACTTCGTAAGCAGGCGTTTTTGAGTATTTTCGTTAGAATTATGCTATACTATTTGAAAAGAATCCTGTTTAATGTTCAGGTTTCTTATTTTAAGAAGAATTGGAGTTTGCTTATGAAAGCGATTATAACTGTTGTTGGTAAAGATAAATCTGGAATTGTTGCAGGTGTTTCTGGTAAAATTGCAGAATTGGGTTTGAATATTGATGATATCTCTCAAACTGTTTTGGATGAATATTTTACGATGATGGCTGTTGTATCTAGTGATGAAAAGCAGGATTTTACTTATCTGCGAAATGAGTTTGAAACTTTTGGGCAAACTTTGAATGTAAAAATCAATATTCAGAGTGCAGCGATTTTCGAAGCTATGTATAATATCTAGGAGGTTATCATGGATATTAGACAAGTTACTGAAACCATCTCCATGATTGAGGAGCAAAACTTCGATATCAGAACTATTACCATGGGGATTTCCCTATTAGACTGTATTGATCCAGATATCAATCGTGCTGCGGAGAAAATTTATCAAAAGATTACGACCAAGGCGGCTAATTTAGTGGCTGTTGGCGATGAAATTGCAGCTGAGTTGGGAATTCCTATCGTTAATAAGCGTGTATCGGTGACTCCTATTTCTCTGATAGGGGCCGCGACAGATGCGACGGACTATGTGGTTCTGGCAAAAGCACTTGATAAGGCTGCGAAAGAAATCGGTGTGGATTTTATTGGTGGTTTTTCTGCCTTGGTACAAAAAGGTTATCAAAAGGGAGATGAGATTCTTATCAATTCTATTCCTCGTGCTTTGGCTGAAACGGACAAGGTCTGCTCGTCAGTCAATATCGGCTCAACCAAGTCTGGTATTAATATGACGGCTGTGGCAGATATGGGACGAATTATCAAGGAAACGGCAAATCTGTCTGATATGGGGGCAGCTAAATTGGTTGTGTTTGCTAATGCTGTTGAGGACAATCCGTTTATGGCGGGTGCCTTCCACGGTGTTGGGGAGGCAGATGTTATCATCAATGTCGGAGTTTCCGGTCCTGGTGTGGTCAAGCGTGCCTTGGAAAAAGTTCGTGGACAGAGCTTTGACGTAGTAGCCGAAACGGTCAAGAAGACTGCCTTCAAGATTACTCGTATCGGTCAATTGGTTGGTCAGATGGCTAGTGAAAGACTAGGTGTGGAGTTTGGTATTGTGGACTTGAGTTTAGCGCCAACTCCTGCGGTTGGAGATTCTGTAGCACGTGTCCTAGAAGAAATGGGACTAGAGACAGTTGGTACGCATGGAACGACGGCTGCCTTGGCTCTCTTGAACGACCAAGTTAAGAAGGGCGGAGTGATGGCCTGCAATCAAGTCGGTGGTTTGTCTGGTGCCTTTATCCCTGTTTCCGAGGATGAAGGAATGATTGCTGCAGTGCAAAATGGCTCTCTTAATTTGGAAAAACTAGAAGCTATGACGGCTATCTGTTCCGTTGGTTTGGATATGATTGCCATTCCGGAGGATACACCTGCTGAAACCATTGCGGCCATGATTGCAGATGAAGCTGCAATTGGTGTCATTAACATGAAAACAACAGCTGTTCGTATCATTCCAAAAGGAAAAGAAGGAGATATGATTGAATTTGGTGGTCTTCTTGGTACAGCTCCAGTTATGAAAGTCAATGGGGCTTCGTCTGTTGATTTCATCTCTCGTGGAGGACAAATCCCAGCACCAATTCATAGTTTTAAAAATTAAAAAAATAAGAGAAGTTTTAAGTTCTATTTAAGGTTGGATGTGTATACTATAATCATTAAATAAAGACCTCCTAATATTATTTGAAACAGATAACACTGATTTAGTTTGAATTTGATTTTCATCTAATATCTTTATTTAATAGAACTCCTAAACTTTTTCATAATAATCTCCTGCAAAAGTCGCCTGTATGGGTGGCTTTTGTTTTATCATCCATGATATAATAGAAGCAAACGGAGGACGGAAAATGGTAAAAGTACGATTGTATTTGGTACGTCATGGTAAGACCATGTTTAACACGATTGGTCGCGCGCAAGGTTGGAGCGATACCCCTTTAACAGCTGAAGGTGAGCGAGGAATTCAAGAATTAGGAATTGGTTTGCGAGAATCTGGTCTACAGTTTGAGCGCGCCTATTCCAGTGATTCTGGTCGTACCATTCAGACCATGGGAATCATTCTTGACGAACTTGGCTTGCAGGGGAAAATCCCTTATCGCATGGACAAGCGTATCAGAGAATGGTGTTTTGGTAGCTTTGACGGAGCCTACGATGGTGATCTTTTCATGGGAATTATTCCTCGTATTTTTAATGTGGACCATGTTCACCAATTGTCTTATGCTGAACTGGCTGAGGGCTTGGTGGAGGTTGATACAGCTGGTTGGGCTGAAGGCTGGGAAAAACTCAGTGGCCGAATCAAGGAGGGCTTTGAAGCGATTGCCAAAGAAATGGAAGAACAAGGTGGGGGCAATGCCCTCGTTGTCAGCCACGGAATGACCATTGGAACCATTGTTTATCTGATTAATGGCATGCATCCGCATGGTCTCGATAATGGTAGCGTGACAATTCTTGAATACGAGGACGGGCAGTTTAGCGTTGAAGTTGTTGGTGACCGTAGTTACCGAGAACTAGGACGGGAGAAGATGGAGGAAGCCTCTATTTAATTAGTCTAGACTTGCTTGCTATGAACTAGGGATTTGATAGGAATATCAAGATAAGAAAAAACAGCCGAGGGTAATCCTTTCGGCTGTTTTTGATGGGGAAAACTAAAGTGTAATGCTATTGCTTTTAGAGATTTTCATAAACAAGAGCAAGGAACCTACTGTTAGAACAGTCAGGATAGTTGACAAGGCTGCGGCTACACCGTAATTTCCTCTGAGAACCTCTGTATAAATGGCTACAGTCATTGTTCTTGTTTTGACATTGTAGAGGAGGATAGAAGTAGAAAGTTCTGAAATCATTGTAACCCAAGATAGGATAGCTCCAGAAATAATACCAGATAGCATCATTGGAGTTGTAATCTTGGCAAAGGTATTGAGACGGCTACTTCCTAAGCTTTCAGCAGCTTCTTCAATACTTGGTGCTATTTGTTGCAAACTAGCAACAGATGAGCGAATAGTATACGGTAATCTTCTGACAGATAGGGACATAATTAAGATGAAAGCTGTTCCTGTAATCATAAGAAATCCACTTCCAAATAGACCAGTATTGAAGGAAGAAATGAAGGCAATCCCTAGAACGGTTCCTGGCACAATATAAGGGACCATACTGAGGCTGTCAATTAAGTTTGTAAACAAATTCCGTTTTCTAACGGCTAGGTAGGAGATAAATGTTGCGAATAGGACAACTAGGACTAAGGCAATCAAAGGGATACGAATGGTATTGAAAATAGCAGATCCCATACGATTGAAAGCTACCTTGTAACTGTTTAGAGAATAACCTTTGACAAATACCATACCTGATGTTTTTAGGAAAGAAGTATAAATCAAGTAGACTTGAGGTAGAACAGAGAACAAGATAATTCCGTAGACTGTCGCATAAATGGCAGCCATTTTTCCTTTTGTAGTTTTTTTAGGCTCAATTGGATGGAGCGAATTCATACTGAAACTGTAGCGATTTGAAATGTATTTTTGGATAAGGAAAATTGCTAAGGCAATGATAATCGCCATAATTGCTAAAGCAGATGCAAAAGCAGAATTTCCTCCAACTTCGCTAATGAATTGGGTATAAATCAAGACCGGGAAAGTCCGATATCCTTCACCAATCAACATAGGCGTTCCAAAGTCTGAGAATGCTCTCATAAATACAAGTAGGGCAGCTGCTAGTAAGGTTGGAACTAGGAGAGGCAAAACAACCGTTATGATACGCTTAAATCCGAAGGAACCCATGCTTTCAGCAGCTTCAAGTAGAGAATTGTCAATACTTTTCATTGTCCCAGCAACGTATAGAAATACCAGTGGGAATAGTTGCAGTGTAAAGACAAGTACAATTCCTTTGAATCCATAAATATCAATAGCTGGAAGATGAAGGGTATTTGTCAGGAATTTAGTAATGACCCCATTTCGTCCCAGCAAGAGAATCCAGGAGTAGGCTCCCACGAACGGAGCTGACATAGAAGCAATGATAATCAATATTTGTAGAAATTTCTTTCCCTGGAAGTCATACATAGAGAAGAGATAAGCTAATAGGGTTCCTACAACTAAGGAAGTGACAGTAGCGGTAATGGAAACCTTGAAACTGTTGACAAGTGTCTCAGAGTAGTAGGCTTTACTAAAGAAAGTGACAAAATTAGCTAGTGAGAATTGTCCTTCATGTATGAGTGCTTGCTTGAGCACAGTAACGATAGGATAAACGAGAAAGACAAGATAGGTAAGAAAGATGAAGAAAGAGGAGGCTGTCCAAATATTTAGTTTTTTACGTTCCATGGTTGACTCCTTTTATCAGGTTTTGTGAACCATCTGCAGAAAAGACGTTTAATTTTTGAGTATTGATTCGTAGACGAATACGATCGCCTTTTTGTAGATCTTCTTCAAAAGTTGATTCTTCGCTAACTTGAATTTTTGAGGCAAAGCCTGTCTCGATGAAGTATTCAGTATTCAGTCCAAGATAGACGCTATCGCTAATAGTTCCTTCAATATCTCCAGATTCATCTTTAATGAATTCTTCAGGACGAATACTTACATGAATAGCTTGTGCTTCAGCCTGATCAAGAGCTGGCATTCGAAGGGCATAGCCATCTGAAAAGACGATATAAGCGCCGTCGCTCCGTTTTTCAAGAGTGGCAGGGATAATATTTGTGCGTCCGATAAAGGTTGCTACAAACTCATTAGCTGGTTTATGATAGAGTTCTTTTGGCCGACCGATTTGTTGGATGACTCCGTCTTTCATAACAGCAATTTGGTCTGAAATAGCCATAGCTTCTTCTTGGTCGTGGGTCACATAAACAGTTGTAATTCCCACTTCGTGTTGGATTTCTCGAATAGCTTGACGCATATCCAAGCGAAGTTTGGCATCTAGATTACTAAGTGGCTCGTCCATGAGGAGAACACTTGGATTAACCGCTAAGGCACGTGCCAAGGCGACACGTTGTTGTTGTCCACCACTGAGTTTATCGGGCTTTCGATCCGCATATTGAGCAATTTGCATGAGTTCAAGATACTTGTTGGTCTGTTGTACCAATTCTTCTTTAGGGACTTTCTTTTGCTTGAGACCAAAAGCGACATTATCTCGAACAGTCAAATGTGGGAAAATAGCGTAGTTTTGAAAAACCATCCCGATATTGCGTTTGCTGGGTTCCATATTATTGATTTTTGTATCATCGAAGTAAAATTCTCCGCCTTCGATACTGTTGAAACCTGCAATCATACGAAGAAGGGTCGTTTTCCCACACCCTGAAGGCCCAAGAAGGGTAAAGAGACTTCCTTTTGGAATTGTAATGTTCAAATTCTCAATAACAGGGACATCGTGATAGATTTTTTTTGCGTTAATAATTTTGATCTCACTCATAGTGAACCTCTTTTACTGTTTAGATTGGATATCTGTAAAGACTTCGTTGTATTTCTTAACGATATCTGATTTATTCTTAATGACATAATCATAATCTTCAGTGAGTGTTTTGATTTTGTCAATTGGTTTCATGTTTTCGCTTGTTTTAGCATTTTTACGAACAGGACGGTTAGTAGTGGTTGTACCAAGTGTATCTTGTACTTCTTGAGAGATAATGAAATCGATAAATTTCTTGGCATTTTCCATATTTTTCGCTTTTTTAACGATAGCGGCACTAGCAGGTAGGAAGACTGTTCCTTCTTTTGGATAGACTACCTTGATGTTAGCTCCGTCATTTAAGAGTTTAACTGCTGGATCTTCATAAGAGAGACCAACAGCCATTTCTCCGTCAGCGACTGCTTTATAGACACCAGATGAGCTTGAACCGATTTTACCATCAATAAGTGTGAAGAGATCTTTTACATAAGACCAGGCTTTATCGTCTTTGTAACCACCTTGAGCTTGTAGCATATTTGTTAATTGAGCAAAGGCGCTAGAAGAGTTTGCTGGGTCAGCAGTTGCGATTTTTCCTTTTAGTTCAGGTTTGAGAAGGTCGCTATATCGTTCGATGTTCATGCCTTTCGTTAAATCAGGATTGACGATTAAAACACTACCATCTAGTGTATAAGGAGTAGAGTAGCCAGTTGTGTTTTGATATTCTTTGATAACATTATCATTTTCTTTTGAAGTATAGTTTTCAAAGAGTTCTCCGTGGGTAGCATATTGTGTATAAGAACCACCAAAGATGACATCAGCTACAGGAGCTTCTTTTTCTGACTCTAGTTTTTTGAAAAGTTCTCCAGTACCGGCTTGAATCAGTTCTACTTTGATACCATATTTTTCTTCAAAGGCAGGAATAGTTGCTCCAATTAAGCCCTCTGAGTTTGGTGAATAAACGACTAGCGAATCGCCGTCTCCTTTATCAGATGAACTGTCATCAGCAGATTCATTAGAAGAACAAGCAGCAAGACCAAAAAGGGCTAGTCCGCAAGCAGCATAATACATCCATTTCTTTTTCATGATGGATACCTCCGTTATGTTATTTAAGTTTATTTTAAAATAATGTAAGCGTTTTTAAAACCGATAATTCTATTCTATTAGAGTAAAATTCTCTACAAAAACGGAAGTAATCTTTTTGATTTTATACTAGGGTACGACAGTTAATCTTTGGAAAGTCAAATTTTATTTTTTAGATTGGATATCTGTGAAAATATCATTGTACTTTTTAAGAATAGCAGATTTGTTCTTGATGACATAATCTGAATCTTCAGTGGCAACATTGATTTCTGTCATAGCCTTCATATTTTTATTGGTTTTAGCATTTTTACGAATGGGTCTGATTGTAGTTTCAGTTCCTAGCTTATCTTGGATTTCTTGAGAAAGGAGGAAATCGATAAACTTCTTAGCATTTTCCATATGTTTGGCGTTTTTGATGATAGCTGCGTTACCAGGTAAAAAAACGGTTCCTTCTTTTGGATAAATAACTTTTACATCAACCCCATCATTTAAGAGTTTTAAGGCAGGATCTTCATAGGTGAGTCCTACAGCCATTTCTCCATCGGCGACAGCTTTGTAAACATTTGAAGAGCTAGATGCAATCTTTCCATCTACTAGGGTAAAGAGATTTTTCACATAGGTCCAAGCTTGTTCATTTTCGTATCCACCTTGATCGACAAGCATGTTTGTTAATTGAGCAAAGGCGCTAGATGCGTTACTTGGATCAGCAGTAGCAATTTTTCCTTTTAATTTAGGATTGAGTAGATCATTGTAGCCTTCAATTTTTATATCTTTTGTAAGAGCTGAATTGGCAATGATGACACTGACATCCAGTGTATAGGGAGTGTAGAATCCTGTTTTATTTTGATATTCAGGAATTATCTGGTCGTTCTCTTGAGAAATATAAGGTTCAAAAAGTTTTTCGTTAGAAGAGAAGAGGGCGTAGGAGCCTCCGAAAATGACATCAGCTACAGGGGATTCTTTTTCGGCCTCAGCTTTTTTGAACAATTCACCAGTGCTGGCTTGTACTAAATCAACCTTAATACCATATTTTTCTTCGAAGGCTGGGATTGTTTCTTCGATAAGGTCTTCAGGGTTAGGCGAGTAGACAACCAAAGTGCTATCTGAATCTTTTTCAGTGCTAGTTTCCGCTTCTATAGGTGAAGAACATCCTGATAAAGAAAGGAATATCCAGCCACAAGAGAGAAAGAATAGTATTTTTTTCATAAGTATCTCCTTTTTTACGAACATTTTCTCTACCTAGATTGTTAATGTCTTTAAATTGTAGAGTTCTACAGGATATAATAAAAACCTTAAAGAAATCTAAAACGGGAAATAGAAAATGGGTGTCTCGAGCAAGGATGGGTAAACTGTAGCTGGGATTTCGATGGGAAGTATAAAATAAAAAGATTGCTACAATAGAGTTGAGCAATCCTTTTACATCAATGGTTTTTATCCATAAGTTTTAATTCTTTTGGAGAAATATGGAGATACTTTTTAAAAACTTTGGCAAAATATTTATAGTCTGAAAATCCAACTTGTTCAGAGATATCGCTTAAGGGAGAATTAGGGGACTCAGCCATTTTATCTATAGCTTGCTTGAGGCGGTAGCGTAAGATATATTCATTTAGTGTCATTGGGAAGTCTTCTTTGATAACCTTATATAGATAACTTTCACTATATCCTAGATTCTCTGCAATGCTAGAAATGGTAAAGTGCATGCAGTAGTGTTGGTGCACAAATTCAAGAATTTGCTGAATGATTTGGTTTTGTGTATCCACTTGTTGGATAGAGGTGAGTAAAGTTTGATATTCTTCTAAAAAAGGAGTTTCTTGATAAGTGCTAACTCGTAATCGCAAAACAATTTTTTGAAGACATTCTGTCAATTCCTTGGTATCAATTGGTTTGGATAAGAAATCTACCGCGCCATATTGCATGGCTTTTTTGGCATTTTGAAAATCGTTATAACCTGATAAGATAACTTTTTCATAGGAGAGAGTACGAGTGGCTTCAAACATCATAAAAGCATCCATAATTGGCATGGTGATGTCTGTTAAGACAATATGAGGTTCTTTTTCTTGGATGAGTTTCATTCCCTCTTGACCGTGACTGGCAGTTCCTACGACTTGGATACCTAGGGCAGAGTAGTCTACGGCAATCTCTAGCCATTTTCGAATGAGGTGTTCATCTTCTACGATAATGAGCTTAAACATGAGTTAGTCCTTTCGTTATAAATTTGACCCAAGTTTCTCCATGGCGATTGACTCCTAAATCTAGCTGGACATCAGAAAAGAAATTGCTCAATCGTTTGTAGCTGTTAACGATGCCATGTTGGGTATGAGGGCTTTCTAAAGAGTCTAAAATAGCGAGTCGCTCTTGTTTTGTGAGCCCTCCGGCATTATCCTTGACCAAAAAAGTCAGAGAATCTTCTTCCAAGGTAATTTGGATATCAATATGAAGATCAATACGGTATTGCATCCCATATTTTATAGCATTTTCTACTAGAGGAAGCAAGAAAAGCTTAGGTATAGGCTGATTATCGACAGTTTCTGGACAGACAATATCATAGGAAAAGTGCTCAAAACGAATCTTATGAATAATAAGGTAATCCTCTATAATCTTTAAATCCTGACAAATGGTTGTTTCTTTTTCTAAATCGGTGATACTGTAGCGAAGAATGCGCGTGAGATTTTGAATCAGGTCTTGTGTGAGAGCAGCATCCATTAAAGAAGTGATTTTAATCGTCTCAAGTGTATTGTAGAGAAAATGAGGATTGAACTGAGCTTCCAGCATTTTTCTTTCAAAAATCCACTTTTCTTTTTCGATGGTCAACATTTTTTGATGAAGTTGATCTAATTCGTACAACATATTGTTGATTTTTTCGGCCATAAATTCAAACTCATCACCTGTTTGTAGAGAAAGCCTTTTTTCTGCTTGTTTGGGAATTTCTTGAAGTTGGTAAACTAAGCTTTCAATAGGAACAGCGTTGTGTGTGGCAATCTTATGAGCAATTCGCCTTGCTTGCCAGAAGTAGAGGAAGAATATACATAAGGTGAGAATGGAGGCTAGACCGAGTAAGCTAGGAATGGGAAAAAA
>NZ_JUQO01000095.1 GCF_001074635.1 Streptococcus mitis | reverse complement strand
ATCGCTTCCTCAAAGAAGAACCAAATATGGAGTCCGTGACCCGAACGAGAAATCTCTAGATGGGCTTCCATCTGGCGTTCCCTGGCTATTCTTCGAATAGCTAAACCGGCTTCTTTCCAATCTCTTTCATCCAAATCCAGTACCAAAAAATAACAGCTATCATCTAAGTGCATAGGAAAGATACCGATAGCTGTCTCCCCACGAAAATGAGATTTCAAAACGGAATCCGTCAATGTCTGGAAACTCCGTTTTTCAGGTGGCAACTGCTTCCAACCATAATCATAGGATGGAAAATATTGAATTTTTCCTTGATCATTGATAAAACTCTTAGCATAAACATCATAACGGCCAGCAAATACGGAGGTAAACAATTGTAATTTTTCTTGCGTCGTCAAGTGACTACTTTGAAGTTGGAACATCTCCTCGAACCGAGAGCGTTCCATAACAAACTGACTCTTGTCTTTAAGACGTTTACACAAGAAAAACTCACTATCCCCATTAAAAGAAGAAAAGACATCAAGTACTTCTACCACAATTCCATCCAAAGACACAAAAACAGCCATAACAATCACCTCCTTGATTCCTATAGGCTGATTATAACAAGAATGGCTGAAATTGTACACGAAAATAAAATCCGAATAATACTTATTCCGTCTCGCACCAGAAGGTACGAGGTAAATAGAGTTTAAACGAGCAGTCTATAAAATTAAAAAAACGCATATCATCAAGCGACTAAAACTTTGATGATATACGTTTTCTTGTGAGAATATTTACTTCGTTTTTTTCATAAAATTCAATGTTTACTCAGTATTAGGATTATGAAAGGTCGAAGTCTAAATCTAGATACATTTTTTCTGAAGACAAATCATTTTGACCACCGAGCAAGAGATTTTCAAAAAAAGCTGTTAAAAACTCAGGACGTCGCTGTAAAATCTTTGCATTATCTAATACCAAGGCATCACGAAAATACTTGGCATGTTGCTGAAATGGTGTATTATCAATATCAAAACCAAACTCACGAAGATACTGAATCAAAAAGACCGTTACCGTCCGAGTGTTTCCTTCGCGAAATGGATGAATCTGCCAGATTCCTGAAATAAAATGCTGGATTTTTTTAACCACATCCGCCTGAGTTAGTGTCGCATATGCAACTTGTTTTTCCTGATTAAAATCATAATCCAAGGTCATTTGAATCATAGAGAAATCAGAGTACACAACACTTTCACCATTCAAAACAGGTTCATTCTTTGTGATATTGGTTTGACGAAATTGCCCCACCGGAATAGAGGCTTCAAATATATCTTGAAACAACTCCTTATGAATAGCAAGTAGGGTCGCAGGGCTGAAGCTAAAGCCTCTTCGAGACAGTAGTTCTACAATACGTAGAGAAACCAAGTCTGCCTCCTCCGTACTTGCATCAATGGTATGATGATAAGCCGTTGCATCTTCATAAACCTGCTCGTAAGTCAGTTCACCTCGAGATTGTTTCTCAGCCAAAGATTCCATATAAGCTGATGGCACTAGATTATCAACCTTCTGTAGGCCAAAACCGATCTGCCATAAGTCACGCTTAGCTTCATAAGACAAGTTTGGATTGTCAATGTTGTAAGTTGGTTGCATAGAAAGGTCCTTTCAATTCTTTTTCTTCAGTGACTGAATAATATGATTATCAAGATATATCTGAATAAATGGGCTAGTAAGTCTAACGCGCAGACTTATCGAAGTCATTGGCATACACCACTCTGAACTCGTTGGTCTGTTCAAATCCCAACTCAATTCCCACATTATCTGAGAAGAAAGTTGCAATGTTGTACTTATCAGGTCTGTTCGAACTTAGAGGATTTGTTGTGTAGTAATCTGGTTTCTAGAAATAGATTAAATAGATTTATTATATAATGCAACAATGGTAAGAAAAATTAATAAAATAGAAGATACAATCCAAATAATATTTATATTCAGTCTAATCTCTGATATATTTTCAACTTGCTGTTTAAATTCAGATTCAGAAAATAAACTACCAATATCTTCCCCTATCAAAATATCTTTATAATTATTTTTTAATCTCTCAAAAACTTTATTGAAATCTGTCATATCTTTATTAAATTTTTTATTAGATAAATAACAATAAATTAAAGAACCAAAAAGCGCAAACAGCAACAACCATAGAATATCTTTACTAAAAATATTATCTAGAGGAGAATCAGATACAATATTAGCTATCATAGTAGTCGTAATAAATGCTACTAACGCAACAAAGTTATTGCTAAAACTACCAATTATAACATTACTATACTGATCCATTTCATACAGTGTATGTACTATAAAATCACCTATATCCTTTTTAGCACTTAGATATTCCGACACATTATTTTTTATATATAAATTATAAACCCTTGAAATATCTCTTACACTTAATTTTAAATCACTAAAATCAAATATTGACGATTCTATTACTTCCCTTGCTATTGTAAGTTTATCCAGATAAATATCATCATGGTAAATCCAATTAAAAATATCATATATTTCCTTGGAGTATAAAAAAGAAAATTGATTTATATTTATAACATCTGTTATGTTCTTTGTTGCATCTTTAGATAAATTTAATTTCTCTTTGTGAAGAAATGAAAAAGAAGATAGATAAATAAATGAAAATAGTATCTCCCATTTTTGAAATAGTTCTTTTATTCTAGAATCGAACTCACTACTGACTATATGAAAATCGTTTGGAAGTAAGGGGAACTCATTTAAATTAAAAAAATTATTAGTAAACAATACTTTCGAAAACAATTCTAATCTATTTGTTTTCGAATATTCAAAACACTTATCTTTATAATATTTAAAAAATATAGTTTC
>NZ_JUQO01000094.1 GCF_001074635.1 Streptococcus mitis | reverse complement strand
GACAAAAACAGAGTACGTAGATGCGGAAAACGATGGTAAATGGGTTTTCAAGAGTTACGATGCTGAAAATAAAGTAGTAAATAAGGCAGATGTAGAGTTTGTAGGAACATGGGTATTCGAGGCTAACAAATACGGTGTAACCTACAAATTTGAAAGTGGAACACCAGGTAAGACATTGCCAGCAGCAATCGAAGGCTATAAACCAACAGACTTAAATCGTTATGTAGACAAAGCAAATGTAGGTGCGACTCAACCGACAAAAACAGAGTACGTAGATGCAGAAAACGATGGTAAATGGGTATTCAAGAGCTACGATGC
>NZ_JUQO01000093.1 GCF_001074635.1 Streptococcus mitis | reverse complement strand
CACAACTGGCGTGTCTTTCCATGTGACTCTTGTGCCTTCTGGTAAGCCGGTTTTGTTTACACTTGTTTCTGGATCTGGTACGTGTCCATTGTCCACTTCCTGCGCTATTGCGGTTGGGCTGTATTTTCCACGCATTGACCAAACTGTAATATTTACTAAGATTGATGTCGAATTCCCAGCTTTATCTCTAGCTACTATCGTTACACCATGCATTACATTATCAGAATCAATTCTCGGTACTTCTAGAACACCCTCTTTGAACACAATTGTTCCAGAAGCTTGATCAAATGTTAAGAATGAAGGCATATTTCTCACTTCAATAGCAGCAATTCCACTACCATTTGCATTATCTTTTGCCTCAACCTTCATAGGAGGCAATGTTTTATCTAAAGCCGTCATTTCCCAGTTTGTATTTTCTGCTGGTGTTTGAATTGTTGGATCCGTAACATCTTTTACTTTCAATGGAATTGTAACGTCTTGTTCTGAACCATCAATATATGTTACTTTTGCTTGTATTGTTTGGTCTCCATACGCCTCAGTGTTAATTGGTGTTTTGGATTCCACGGTTGCAATTTTAGGATTTCCATTCTCACCTTGCGCATTTGTCGCAGTTACTGCTCCTTTTAACATTTCTGGAGTAACTGATACATTTTGATTTACTTCAATTTGTGTTCCAGTTGCTGTAAAATCTTCACTTACTTTTCTAACCGTTACATTTACTGTCACTACATCTTTTGAACCATCTGGATAAGTAATTTCGACTTCACCAGTTGTTGCACCAGGTATGTTAACTACAGGTGGAGTTTTCCATGTTACTTTTGTTCCATCAGGTAAGCTTGCTTTATCAACACTTGCATTAGGATCTGGCACTTGTCCATAACCTGTATTTTGTGGAATTGGCGTTGGAGTATTCTTCGCACTCATTGAAGATACAGTGATTTTCGCAGTTCTTTCGCTGACATTTCCTGCTTTGTCTTCTGCTCGAATGTTTAAAGTAAATTCTTGACTTGGTGTATTCTCAGCTAGTTTTTCTACTGTTTGTTTTCCTGATTTGAATTTAATAGCGTTAGTTGTACTATCATATTCTAAGTAATCAGGCAATCCAGTCACCGTGACGTTTTTAATTCCACTACCGTTTGCATTATCTTCTGCTTCAATCTTCATAGGAGGCAATGTTTTATCTAAAGCAGTCATCTCCCAGTTTGTATTTTCCGCCGGTGCTGAGATAGTTGGTTTCGTCACGTCTTTAACTTTCAATGGAATTGTTACTTCTTTCGTTTTTCCATCTTTGAAAGTTACTGTGGCAGTAATGTTTTGGTCACCATAGTTAGCTGTGCTGATTGTAGGTGCTGTAACTGTTGAAATCTTATCTGTTCCATTCACGCTTCCTACTGTTGAAGTTGCGGTTACTTTCGCTTTTAAGTCGTCGTTAGAAATTGGATCATTTTGATTTACTTCAATTGGTGCTCCAGTTACTTCATATTCTGAACTTAATTCTTTTACTGTAACTTTTACATCTACTGTATCTTTCGAACCATCTTTATAGATTACTTCTACTACTCCGTCTTTTTCTCCAGGTGTTGTTGTACTTGGTATTGTTTTCCAAGCATAACTTGTTCCTTCAGGTAAGTTTGTTTTATTTACGCTTGTTCCTGCATCTGGAATTTCACCATAACTTACTGTTTGTTTGTCTGGGTTTGCAGTAGCTTCGTATTTGGTAGTCATTGATTTCACAGTAATGGTTACGTTTGTTGTTGCTTCGTTTCCTGCGTTATCAGCTACTGTGACTTTCACATTATGAGGTTGTACATCTGTTCCTTCTGGTAAACTTGGTACTCCTGTTACGCCTTCTTTGAACTGAATCTTCTTAGTTGACTCATTATATTCTAAGAAATCTGGTAAGCCTGTAACAGTCGTTGTCTTAACACCACTTCCTCCTGTATTGTCTTCGCTTGTTACAGGGATTTCTGGGTTTGATCCTTCTACTGCGATTAAGTTCCAATTTTGTCCGTTAGTTGGGGCTGACATAGTAGGTTTCGTTACATCTTTAACTTTCAACGGAATCGTCACTTCTTTGGTTGTTCCATCTTTGAAAGTTACTGTGGCAGTAATGTTTTGCTCACCATAATTAGCTGTATTGATTGTAGGGGCCGTTACTGTTGAAATCTTATCCGTTCCACTAACATTTCCTACTGTTGAAATTGCGGTTACTTTAGCTTTTAAGTCATCGTTTGTTACTGGAGTATTTTGATTAACTTCGATTGGTGATCCCGTTACATTATACTCGTCACTTAATTTGCTTACATTTACTGTCACATCTACTGTATCTTTCGAACCGTCAGGATATGTTACAGTAACCACTCCTGCTTTATCCCCAGCCCCTTCTGTCGTGCTTGGAGTTGTTTTCCATGCGTAACTTGTTCCTTCTGGTAAGCCGGTTTTATTCACGCTTGTTCCTGCATCTGGAGTCGCTCCATAACTTACTGTTTGTTTTTGAGGATTAGCTGTTGCATCATATTTTGTAGTCATTGATTTCACAGTTATTGTTACGTTTGTTGTTGTTTCATTTCCTGCGTTATCTACAACTGTGATAGTTACATTATGAGGTTGTACATCTGTTCCTTCTGATAAACTTGGTACACCCGACACTCCTGCTTTGAACTGAATCTTCTTAGTTGATTCATTATATTCTAAGAAATCTGGTAAACCTGTTACTGTCGTTGTCTTAACACCACTTCCTCCTGTATTGTCTTCGCTTGTTACAGAGATTTCTGGGTTTGATCCTTCTACTGCGATTAAGTCCCAATTTTGTCTATCCGTTAGTGACTCAATCGTTGGTTTCGTTACATCTTTAACTTTCAACGGAATTGTCACAGGTTTGGTTGTTCCATCTTTGAAAGTTACTGTGGCAGTAATGTTTTGTTCACCATAGTTAGCTGTGCTGATTTCAGGTGCTGTAACTGTTGAAATCTTATCTGTTCCATTTACATTGCCTACTGTTGAAGTTGCGGTTACTTTAGCTTTTAAGTCATCGTTTGTAACTGGAGTGTTTTGATTTACTTCTATTTGCGCTCCTGAAACATCGTACTCATCACCTAGCTTACGAACTTTTACAGTAACTGTTACTTCATCTACTGAATCATCTGGATAAGTAACTTTCACGACTCCTGTTTTATTTCCAGGTCTGCTCGTATCCGGAGTTGATTGCCATGTATATTGAGCATCAGTTGGTAATCCTGCTGTATTCACACTTGTTTTCGGATTAGGAGTTTCACCATGGCTCACTTCTTGAATCGTTGCATTCGCTTGTGGATTATGCTTTTCGGCCATAGTTATGTGAGTAATACTAAATGTTCGTTCACTACTATTTCCTGCATTATCTTCCACATGTAACGTTATATTTCTTGTCGTACGATTAATTCCAGACAATTTCGGAACTTCACGTTCTCCATCTTGGAAAACGATGCTACTTGTTGTTTTGTCGTATTTCAAGAAACTTGGTAAGTTAATTGGAAAAATACTTTTAATTCCACTTCCTCCAGGATTATCAGAAACTGCTATTTTAATAGGAGGCAATGTCTTATCTAACGCTGTGATTTCCCATGTTTTACCTTCTGTTGGTGTTTGAATCGTTGGAGCAGTTACGTCTTTTACTTCTAGAGGAATTGTTACTGAATCTGTCGTATCGTCAAGGTATGTTACTGTGGTATTAATTGTTTTATTACCAAATTTCGAAGTACTTATTGTACCCTCAGAAGTAACAGCTTTAACTTTGTTATTACCATTATTGCTAATTCTTACTGCTGCTTTTAGGGATTCATTTGTCACAGGAGCATTTTGTTCTCTTACGATTTTATTCCCTGTTGGTTCGTGTTCATCAGCTAGTCTTCGAACATTTACAATAACATTCACGGTATCTTTTGAACCGTCAGGGTATGTTACCGTTACTACGCCTGATTTATCTCCAGGTCCTGTTGTTGTACTTGGAGTTGTTGCCCACGTGTATGCAGTCCCTGTAGGTAAGCCGTTCTTATTCACGCTTGTTCCTGCATCTGGAGTTACTCCATAACTTACTGTTTGTTTTTGTGAATTTGGAGTCGCTGTATATTTCGTTGTCATTGACTTCACAGTAATGGTTACTTGTCTTTGACTTGAATTGTTTGAATTATCGGTAACTTGGATAGTAGCATTATAAATTTTACTATCTTGCCCAACAGGTAGTTTCGTTACTTCTTGAACTCCATTTTTAAACTTAATTGTTTTAGTTACATCATCATATACTAAGAAATCTGGCAAACCTGTTATCGTTGTTGATTTAACCCCAGTTCCTCCGTTATTATCCACAGAAGTCACCTTGATTGAAGGTAATGTTCTATCCAATGCAATTAAATCCCAATTTTGTCTATCGCTTGGTGTTTGAATTGTTGGTGCTGTTACATCTTTTACTTCAAGTGGAATATCAACAGGATCAGTTGTATTGTCTAAATACGTCACTGTTGCTCTAATTGTTTGTGTACCTGCATTTACAGTGCTAATAGAAGATCCAGTAACAGATTTCACTTTACTATTACCGCTATTATTCACACTTACAGCAGCTTTTAAATCATTATTTGTAACAGGAACATTCTGATTTTTAACAATTTTGGTTCCTGTAGGAACATATTCGTCACTTAATTTTCGTACAGCTACTGTTACATTCACTGTATCTTTTGAAGTATCTGGATAAGTTACTTCTACTACCCCAGATTTGTTACCTGGACTAGATGTGTCCGGTTTTGTTTTCCAAGCATATGTTGTTCCAGATGGTAAACCTGTAGTACTCACACTCGCTTCTGCACTTGGTTCAGCTCTATAACTTACTGTTTGTGTTTGTGGATTCGCAACTGCTGTATATTTATCTGTCTGAGCTTGAACATTGAATCTAATTGCTTTAGTAGCCGTATTTCCTTTTTTATCCACTGCTTTAACAGTAGCTTGAAAACTTTGTAATTGATTTGGAATTACACCAGATAATTCAATTCTTTTTGTTGAAGGATTATATCTTAAAGGATTGGCTAAATTTTCAACTACAATCGGATTAGCATCTTTAAGACCAATACCTCTAGTATTATCCTGTGCATCAACGGAAATATTAGTTGGCAATCCTTCTGCTCTTGTTAGAGTTACAGTGTCAGGCGCAGTAATCGTTGGATTAATATTATCTACAATCTCAACCGGAATATTCACAGTTTTCATCAAATGGTTGCCACGAAGAATTTCGATTTCTTTATGCTGGATACCTGCTGCAGCAGTATCTACATTAGATGACCCACCTTTCCAACGAACGGTTAACTCTCCGGGAACCGCTGAATTATTTGAAACTGTTACGTAATTTCTAGCATCTCCTAATTGACCAGATTGATTTTGATTAATTTTCTTATCTTCTTTTCCTATAAAATCTAAAACAGTATAAGGAGTTGTTACATCTTTTTTTACCCCATTTTGATAAGTGGTCGTTACGACAACGTTTCTTGTGCCTGCTTGTTGCAAATTAAAAGGGGTTTTATAGGTTACTTGAGCCGTTGCTGGTACTTCGTGTCCTGTTTTTGAGCGTACTAATTCCCTTGGATTCGTATATAATTCTTTTGAATCCCCAAAATAAGCCGTCAAACTAGAATGTTTTGCTTCAACATCATTTGTTGCATTTGTCTGAATGGTTTTAGGATTAAATCCATCTTTAAAATGGATTGTCATCGTTGTTCCATCAGCAGAAATTTCAGCGCGCTCAAAGTCACTTTTATGACCTGAAGGTTTCATAATATCTGGATGTTCTGCTTTAAATTTCTCAATTAAAGCTGTTTTTTCATTTTCAGTTAAATGACGAACATCATCTACATATGTCTGCGATAAATCCTTTACTGTATTACGATCACTTTGCGGTTTAATAATAAAAGTAAATGTATAAGGTTTTAACTGATTTGGAGCTACTCTTGTATTCGAAGCAATATGAACTTCATATCTACCAGGTTGAACTATTGCTCCTTCTCCTACAACCCCTCTAATAGCAGCATTCGTAATAGGATTATTGATCTCAGTTCTACCATACTCTATTTCACGTACTCTTTGAACTCCTGCCTTCTTATCCCAGTATGCAACTTGCATTTTTAATCCTTTAATAGGAGAATTTGCGGTAAAACCTACTGTAACAATATAATACGGGGTTACATCTTCTACTACTTTTCCTCGAGCATACGTAGTGAACTTTCTTTCATTCCCTACTCTTTCGCCTTTTATCTCGATTAAACTCCAAATTTCATCTGAATTATAATAAACAGCAGTACTTCCATTTTCAATAAGATTACCATCTCTTCTATTTTCCTTGGGAGTGTATACTATCCCTCTAAACCCGCTCTCTCCCCTACCATCAATCGGTTTCCCATTGCGTGGGTCACGTTTTCCAGAATGTGCTCGTGTTACTCTATTAGCCACTTTGTTGCGGAGGCTTTTCGCTTCATTTAGAGCACCATCAACTTCACTATCAGTGGATTTTTCCTCAGACAAATCACCAAATACTTGAAGAGATTTGCTTTCAGATTCACTAAATTCATAGCTAATTTCTCCTGCTAATTGGTTAATTTCTGAAACAAGAGCCTGAACCTTAGCGATCTTTTCTGTTAAAAGATTTTTCTTTTCATCACTATCGTTTGCTTTGTCTGCTTGCTTTTCTTTTTTGTCTATGTCATTGCTTTTCTCTTCCAGTTGGGCAAATGAGTCCGACAAAACTTGAACTTCTTTATCTATCTCATCCTGACTAGCACCTGCCTTATCCAAGACTGCTTGCGCACGCGACAAAGAGAGATTAAGATTTTCAACTGATTTGACTGTTTTAGTCTGTAAATCAGTGTTCCTAATCTTTTCAATTAATTCATTTAAAGCAGTTTTATTCACAGTTTTGACTGTATTCTCTACAGCCTTTTCAGCACTTTTATCTTCTTGCACATTTTCAGAAATCTTATCTGATTCTTTAACATGATTTTCTACCTGTGGATGATTTTCCTCATCGTTTGGAACCTTTTCACTATTCGGATCTTCATCTTTGGCTTTAGTTGAATCATTCAGAGACGCAACCATTTCATCAGCATGAACAAGATGTGGATTCTGTATCATTACTGCTCCTGTAGCCAAAAAAAGAGTGCACCCAAAAAGAAAATGCTTCCCTTTCTTTATCATCCGCCAATTCTTTTGATTGATTCCTTTTCGATTAAAAAACATAGAGAACTCCTCATTAAACCAAGCAATTATTTTTCCTATATATTATATTCTATTATTTCCACAAATGCAAACAGTTTCATTTAATATATGAAAGTTTTTTTCACGACTTGAACTTATATTCATATGTTCATCAAATTACTAACATCAAGCAAGGCGGGAGATATTTGCTAGTCTATCTCTCTATCAGCATACGGCGCTTCAACTAAATTTTAATGAGAATTTCTACACTCCGTCACCTCTCCAGTCTACAACTTCTCTATCCCTGGAACAGTGAAAAACTTGCTTGACTGGCTATCTCGTGCCCTTGACTTGTCTGATACACGTGGCGCTTCTGCCCTTCAAGACAAGTTTGTTACCGTATCATCTGTAGCCAATGCAGGTCACGATCAACTCTTCGCTATTTACAAAGACCTCTTGCCATTTATCCGTACACAAGTCATTGGTGATTTCACTGCTGCACGTGTCAATGACTCTGCCTGGGCAGACGGAAAATTAGTTCTCGAAGAAACAGTCCTAAACTCACTTGAAAAACAAGCTCAAGACTTGGTTGCAGCAGTTCAGTAAAAAATAGAAAATTTTCAAGTCTAAATCAATTATCGCCACCTAATAGGGTGGCATTTTTAGACTCAATCAAGATTTTCAGACAAACATCACCCATCCCAAAAAACCTTGAGCCTTACCACTCAAGGTTTTTAGCAGTCTTTTCCATCATAGGAAAATCATTCTAAGAATATTCTTTCATCCAAGATCTATCACTTATCATCTTCTTTCGAGAAATTAGTGACTGCTTTTGGCTGATTAATCTTCTTTTCTTCGACCTACATATAGACTCAATAGAATACCGCTACCTAGAAGAACAGAGATATAATCAGATTGGCTTCCAGTTTCTGGTAATTTGTCCCCATGGTTTTCTTTAACTGTAGTTGGTACTACTGGGTTAGCATTTACCGGAGTTGCTGGTTGAGCCGGTGTTGGTACTACTGGTTGTTCTGGAACCACTGGTACTGGTTTAACCGGTACTTCTGGTGTTGGAACAACTGGAGTTGGTTGTACTGGCACTTCTGGTGTCGGTACATTTGGTGTCGGTACATTTGGTGTCGGTACATTTGGTGTTGGCTGCACTGGCACAGGTTTAACCGGTACTTCTGGTGTTGGTTGTGCTGGTACTGTTGGAATATCTAATTCTGGTACTTCAACAACTTCAGGCATACCTGGTACTCCACCGTTGAATTCTGGTAATTCATGAACTGGTGGTTCTGGCATTGCAAATGTTGGTCCTTCTGGCACATTTGGTATTGGAGGAACTGGTTTTTCATTTGATGGTGTTACTGGTTTGTCCTGGCATCCACATTTACCATCTTTGCCATCTTTAATAACTGTTTTTGTCACAGTTCCGTCAGAATTGATGATTGTGATTGTGTGACTTCCATCTCCATTATCTTCAACAGAAACTTTTGGTGATTTACCATCTTTACCGTCTTTAATCACCATTTCTGTCTTACTTCCATCCGGATTAGTAATTGTAACAACGTGAGTTCCATCGTTATTATTTTTAACAGTTACAGTTGGTGAAACGCCATCTTTACCATCTTTGATAATAGATTTGTATTCACGACCATCAGAATCTACGATTATCAATGTGTGAGTGCCATCTCCGTTATCAATGATGTTCGCTTTTGGTGATTTACCATCAAAGATTGTAGTTGTTGTTTCTTTACCGTCAGCACCTGTCACTTTAATAGTGTGTGAACCATTTTTGTTATCGATTACTTCAAGTTTTGGTGATTTACCATCACGTACTGTAGTTGTTGTAGTTGTACCGTCTGAGTTCACAACTGTAATCGTGTGAGTGCCATCTCCGTTATCCACAACTTTAGCAGTTGGTGATTTACCATCACGTACTGTTGTTTCAGAAACAGTTCCATTTCCATTTTCTACACGGATAGTATAAGTGCCGTCTTGGTTATCTCTAACTGTTGCTACTGGTGATTTACCATCTTTAATGATTGTTTCAGTAGTTGTTCCATCACCATTTAGAACTGAGATCTTATGAGTTCCATTTTGTTCGTCAGTTATCGTAACTTTTGGTGATTTACCATCACGAACTGTGGTTTCAGTTGTCACACCTTCTGGATTTGTAATAACGATTGTATGACTTCCGTCACCATTGTCACGAACAGAGGCTGTTGGAGTACGTCCGTCTACTCCATCACGACCATTTTTCACAACAAACTCATTCTTAGTTCCGTCTGGGTTAGTGATTGTTACTGTGTGGCTTCCATCTAGGTTTTCTGTTGTAGTTGCTGTTGCAGCTTTACCATCTTTACCATCTTTGATGATAGTGTTAGTAACATTGCCGTCTCCATCTGTAACTTTAACAGTGTGAGTTCCATCGTTGTTATCAGTCACTTCAACTTTTGGAGTCTTACCATCTTTACCGTTTTTAACAATAGTTTCTTTAGTTGTTCCGTCTGGATTTGTTACAGTGATTGTGTGACTTCCATCTGGGTTTTCAGTTGTGGTGATGGTAGCTGTTTTACCGTCTTTACCATCTTTGACTTTAGTAGTTGATTCAGAACCATCTCCATTTCGTACTGTAATAGAGTGTGTTCCATCTCCATTATCTGTCATTGTGACAACTGGTGATTTCCCGTCTGCACCATTTTCACCTTTATCACCTTTTAACCCATCTAAGACTGTAGCAAGTGGTTTTGTAGCATCTAATGGTTGACCAGGATGTGCTGGATCTTCTACAAAAATTTTAGTTTCATTACCTTCTTTTTTAGCAACTAATGATTTACCATCTTTACCATTTTTGACATTAACAGTAATCGGATCTTTTCCTGGTGTTGTAATTGTAATATCAGTACTATGTCCATCTGCACCTGGTTTAGCTGTAACTTCTGGACTATCTCCTTTGGCACCTTGTGGCCCTCTTATATTACCCGTCTTATTCCAAGTCCCATTGTTTTTCTTATATACATCACCAGTGTTGGTATCAATATAAGTATCGCCATTTTTTCCATCATTTGGAGTTGGTGCAATATTTCCACTTAAAAGTTCAGCACCATTACGTCCGTCTCTACCACGATTGCCGTCTACACCATCATTTCCATCTAAGACATCACGTTCACTTAGTAACTCATCAACACCTGGATCGTAGACATCATTGCCATTATTATCATAATAAGCTGTAACGTGTGTCCCTGTTGAAGGATGTTCGTTGGAAATTGGTTGGTTAATTTCATTAGCAGTTCCCTCTTCAGGATTATTTCCACTACTTCTAGACACTCTAGCTCTTCTAAATGAATCTACTCCGTGATTAAATGGTTTCAAATCGATTTTTGGTGCACGTCCATCATGTCCATCTAACCCATCCCTAACTGTGAATGTTACTGGTTCTTTTCCTGGTGTTGTAATGGTTACAAGAGTACTGTGACCATCTGCACCACGCTGAGTTATTACTGTAGGAGTTTGTCCATCATGACCTGCTACTCCTGCTTCACCTTTTTCTCCATCTTGAACAAATACTTTTGTTGGTTGTGAACCATCGTGATTATCGACAGCAATCTCTACTCCTTTATGCCCTTCCTCATCTTTACGGATAGCTGTTACCGTTGGTGATTTTCCATCTACACCATCTTTAATGACTGCAAGAGGGTTTTCTGGGTTCAATGGTTGACCTGGATGAGTTGGATCTTCTTGGTAAACTTTTGTTTCTTTACCTTCTTTTACAGTAATTAATGATTTACCATCTTGTCCGTCTTTGACGATGGATGTTTGTACGAGTGTATCTGTTCCTTCTGTATAGTTACCATCGCCATCTTTGTCAATGTAG
>NZ_JUQO01000092.1 GCF_001074635.1 Streptococcus mitis | reverse complement strand
GCTATCTCATGGAAGTCTTGACTATCACTAAAAAAGAAAGGACGCAAATACAAGCGATCCGTTTCAAAAAAAGAAAACATTGCTAATTTGGTCCAAATATTCATAAACACCTCTACGGTTTAATCCTCAACAAGTGTAATATCCGCTCCTAGATTACGTAATTTTTCAATAATATCAGAATAACCACGTAAGATAAACTCGATATTTGTAATTTCAGTTTGCCCCTTGGCCATCAAACCAGCAATAACTAAAGCTGCACCAGCTCTCAGGTCAGTTGCTTTAACACTGGCTCCACGCAAATCACGTCCACCTGTGTACAAAATATGACCATTTGTTGTCGAAATGTCCGCATCCATCTTTGCTAGTTCAAAAACATGATTTACACGTTTTTCGTAAATCGTATCGACAATTGTACCACGACCATTCGCTCTTAGTAAAAGTGGGGTAATCGGTTGTTGCAAATCAGTTGCAAAGCCCGGGTAAGGAGCTGTCTTAATATTGATTGCTTTCAAATTAGACTGCTCTTCGACAAAAATGCTGTCTTCAGATACAGTCATTCTCACTCCCATTTCTTCCAGCTTAGCAATAAATCCTTCTAAGTGTTCGTATAGTACATTATTAACACGAATTCCTTTACCGACTGCAGCAGCTAAAGAAATATATGTTCCAGCTTCGATACGGTCTGGAATCACCTGATGACGGGTTCCATGTAATTTGTCAACACCATCAATAATGATGATATTAGTTCCTGCACCACGGATATGGGCACCCATATTATTCAAGAGAGTAGCTACATCAATAATCTCAGGCTCACGGGCTGCATTTTCAATAATAGTACGACCATTCGCTTTAACCGCAGCAATCATCGTATTAATCGTCGCACCCACACTAACCGTATCCATGTAAATACTTGCACCATGAAGTCCTGTATCTTTAGCAGATAACTTCATGTTCTCTCCCTCGTAGCTAACAGTGGCACCCATAGCTTCAAAAGCCTTAAGGTGTAAGTCAATCGGACGAGGACCAAGATCACATCCTCCCGGTAGACCAACTGTCGCTTCACCAAAACGGCCTAAGAGGCTCCCATAAAAATAGTAAGATGCACGAAGACTGTTGATTTTTCCATAAGGCATTGGAATATTTTGAACACCTCTTGGATCAATCTCCAAGACATCGTCATAACGCTTAACAGTAGCTCCCATCAATTCCATAATTTCGACAAGACTGGCTACATCCGAAATATCTGGAACACAATCCAAAGTCACCACATCATCAGCCAATATAATAGCTGGAATTAAGGCCACAACGCTATTTTTAGCACCACTAATAGTGATTTCACCTTGTAGTGGTAATCCACCATTGATAACAATTTTTCTCATTCTAAGTTTTTAATACTCTTTCAAGATTTCTAATAAGGTCTTTAAAATAAATTATATCATAAATGCAACCTTTTTTCCATCCTTTTCACTTTTATTGGGTTGGAGTTGATGAGTTATTTTCTGAATTACTAATACTCAATGAAAATCAAAGATCAAACTAGGAAACTAGCAGCAGGTTGCTCAAAGCACTGCTTTGAGGTTGTAGATAGAACTGACGAAGTCAGCTCAAAACACTGTTTT
>NZ_JUQO01000091.1 GCF_001074635.1 Streptococcus mitis | reverse complement strand
ACATAGCAAGAAAAAGGTTTAGTTCATCTAAGCCTTTTCTTTTTGTACTTGTTACTTAACAAAAGAGTTCAAATAGTTTGAAAAATCAAGCTTGTGAAAATAATCTCAAAAAGTTTGTAAAAAGGGTTGTAATTTTCTGAAAATTTGGTAAAATATATCTTAATCATTTTCAGGAGGACGAGAATTTGACAAGATATCAGAATTTAGTAAATGGAGAATGGAAATCATCTGAAAAAGAAATTACGATTTATTCACCAATCAATCAAGAAGAATTAGGGACAGTACCAGCTATGAGTCAAGCGGAAGTAGATGAGGCTATGCAAGCTGCGCGTGCAGCCCTGCCAGCATGGCGAGCTTTATCAGCAGTTGAACGTGCGGCTTATTTGCATAAAACAGCAGCTATTTTAGAACGCGATAAGGAAGAAATTGGTACTATCCTTGCCAAAGAAGTAGCAAAAGGGATTAAAGCAGCAATTGGAGAAGTAGTGCGTACAGCAGACTTGATTCGTTATGCTGCTGAAGAAGGTCTCCGTATCACAGGCCAAGCGATGGAAGGTGGCGGTTTTGAAGCAGCAAGTAAAAACAAACTGGCTGTTGTTCGTCGTGAGCCGGTTGGAGTCGTGCTAGCTATTGCTCCCTTTAACTATCCAGTCAACCTTTCTGGATCTAAGATTGCTCCGGCCTTGATTGCAGGGAATGTGGTTATGTTTAAGCCACCAACACAAGGTTCTATTTCTGGACTCTTGCTGGCTAAAGCCTTTGAAGAAGCAGGGATTCCAGCAGGTGTTTTCAATACCATTACGGGGCGTGGTTCAGAAATTGGAGATTATATCATTGAGCACAAAGAAGTCAACTTTATCAACTTTACAGGATCAACCCCTATCGGAGAACGTATTGGTCGTTTAGCTGGTATGCGTCCTATCATGTTGGAACTTGGCGGAAAAGATGCAGCTCTTGTACTAGAAGATGCAGATTTGGAACATGCTGCCAAGCAAATTGTTGCGGGTGCCTTTAGCTATTCAGGCCAACGTTGCACGGCCATTAAACGTGTCATTGTTCTTGAAAGTATAGCAGATCAATTAGCTACTTTGCTTCAGGAAGAAGTTTCTAAATTAACAGTTGGTGATCCATTTGACAATGCTGATATTACACCTGTTATTGACAATGCTTCAGCCGACTTTATTTGGGGCTTGATTGAGGATGCGCAAGAAAAAGGGGCTCAGGCTCTTACACCAATCAAACGTGAGGGCAATCTTCTCTGGCCAGTGCTTTTTGACCAAGTTACAAAAGATATGAAAGTAGCATGGGAAGAGCCATTTGGTCCTGTTTTACCAATCATTCGTGTGGCTAATGTAGAAGAAGCAATTGCCTTTGCCAACGAATCTGAATTCGGCCTTCAATCCTCAGTCTTTACAAATGATTTCAAAAAGGCCTTTGAAATTGCTGAAAAACTTGAAGTGGGTACAGTTCATATTAATAATAAAACCCAACGTGGTCCAGATAATTTCCCCTTCCTTGGTGTTAAAGGTTCTGGCGCTGGAGTGCAAGGAATTAAATATAGC
>NZ_JUQO01000090.1 GCF_001074635.1 Streptococcus mitis | reverse complement strand
CAATCAAGCAAAAGAAGCAGGACTTCAAAATACGGAAATTTTTAAACGCTATGCGGAGCTTCTATATTTATTAAGTGATTAAACGATTTATTTTCTTGGCTTATAGATAGCGCAATCTACTATCTTTTAAGGAGATATAATATAGTCAAAAAATAATGTAATTTTACGTTTAACATTGAATAAAGTGATGAAAATATTGATAGGTCTTTTATATCTTGTAGGCACTCAAAAGCAGATTTTTTCTGCTTTTTTTGATATAATTAGGAGGGCAGAAATTGTATACTATAAAATTTTAAGCTGTATTTATATTTATAGTTGTCTTATTTTAAAATAGTTTTCTAGATAGAGTGTAGTGAAAAGGAAGTAGTCAAAAATGAAGGATGAAATTCTGAGAATGCTACTTCCTTCTATTCTGTAACTCGAAGAGCAAAAAATACTATGTTTGAACTAAAAGGCTATATTTGTCTTTTATTATGTGCTGAAAGTTAGATGATTTTCTAGAAGTTAATAAAACAAAGGATTGGATATGAAAAACATTTTTTCGTCTATAATAGTAAAAAAAGGTCTAGTGACCCTATTTTTAATTTTTATTTATGTCTTGGGAAGTAGGCTAACTCTTCCTTTTGTTAATGTGAATAGCAGAGATTTTTTAGGTGGTTCAACCGCCTATTTAGCTTTTTCTACAGCTCTTACAGGTGGAAACCTAAGGAGTCTTTCTTTGCTTTCGGTAGGCCTTTCTCCTTGGATGTCTTCGATGCTTTTATGGCAGATGTTATCTTTTTCTAAACGATTAGGGATTTCATCGCTTTCAATAGAAGTCCAAGATAGAAGGAGAATGTATATAACCCTATTTATTGCGATTATACAGTCATTGGCCATTTCATTAAACCTTCCTATCCAGCCGATCTTTTCTTCAACTCTGATTATTTTGATGAATACTCTTTTGCTGATTGCAGGAACCTTCTTTTTAGTTTGGTTGTCAGATATCAATGCTATCAACGGTGTAGGCGGCCCGATGGTTATTTTATTATCAAGTATGGTATTAAATATTCCACAGGATATGATTGAAACTTTTAAAGTTATTCAGATCTCTTATGCTAGTATATTATTATTAGTTTTGATGGGGGTTGCCTTTACCTATATTGTTTCAATCTTGTATCGAGCAAGATATCGTCTACCCTTACATAAAGTTGGTTTACATAGTCGCTTTAAGAGGTACTCGTATTTTGAAGTGATGTTAAATCCTGCTGGGGGAATGCCTTATATGTATGTTATGACTTTTATGAGTTTACCCACCTATGTATTACTTCTTTTACATTCCTTGTTCCCAGAAAATCCTATCTATATGGAGTTATCTAACCAATATAAGATGGGAGAACCACTGTGGATTTATTTATATATTGCTATCTTATTTCTTTTTAGTATTGCATTTGCATTTGTGAATATGAGTGGAGATCAGATTGCTGATCGAATGAAAAAATCAGGTGAATATATTTATGGGGTTTATCCAGGCGAGGAGACTAGTCGCTTTATCAATCGTTTAGTTTTACGTTTTTCCATTGTGGGAGGAATTATTAATGTGATTATGGCTGGTTTACCAATGCTCCTTGTTTTACATGATGAAAAACTGTTACGAGTTGCTATGATTCCCGGATTGTTTTTAATGCTTAATGGGATGATTTTTAATGTAAAAGATGAAGTAAAGGCTTTAAGACTAAACGAAACTTATAAACCACTTATATAGGAGGTGACTATGTATTATTTTATTCCAGCATGGTATGGAAGTGAACGACCATGGCATTTTGACCTAATTCCTTGGTATCGTACTTCTTTTAAACTTGAATTTGATGATACCTTTAATCAACTTAGATTATTACAGGAGCAGGGCTTACGTTCGCAGTTGTTGGTTTTATCCTACCAACCTCATCTTCGTTATTTTTTACATCGTCATGGTGTTTTAGAGACAGATGCCTATTCTGTATTTGATGATATGCAAGATTTTTCTGTTGAACATTCACAGGTTTTAAATCTTAAAGATATTGAGTGGGATAATGAGTGTGAATTTATCTATAGTCCATTTGCTATATTGGTACAAAAAAAGGGTAGACCTTATGCTCAGGTAGAACATGGTGTTGAAGGATTTATCAGTGATATCCAATATTTTAATAGAGAGGGTCAACGTTCTGAACGATTTATTATGGATGACAGGGGCTTGGTGTCCAGTGTTATCTATTTTAAAGATGATATACCTTACTATCAAGATTATTTGAATACTAAGGGAATTTGGCAGTTTAGAGAGCACTTACAGGAAAGTGGACGTATTGAGATTAATCCAATATTTGGTTATCGTTTTAAATTATTGAGTTACAATCACATAGGAGAGATAGTAGAGGAATTCTTTCAAAAACAACTGAATAAAATTTATAAAAAGAATAATTTATTTATTATTCCAGCACATCAAGTTCATAATGATTTGATTTTGAAGACTCTACCTGAGGAAAGTCATAAGATTTTGAGTCTTTTTATTGATCGTAATCCTCAAGATACTTTTAAGATGTTATCGTCAACGTTTAATAAGGTAGACTTCACCTTGGTAGATAGGGAAGATAGTCTTCAAATTTTGAAAGAATTATATCCAGAAAATGAACAATGTTTTAAACATTTGTCTCCTTTTGATACTCGCCTACGTTTGGGGCGTAGCCAGACAAGAAAAACCTCTTTTATTTACTATCAATTGAATTTTAAAGAGGGTATTGATGAAGAGGGTATATATCAAGTATTAGATTTTGTTTCTAAAACAAAGGATGTAGAATTGATATTTGGCACCTTTGCGACGAATGAAGAACTGCTAGAGCAGTTTGAATCCTCAATTCAAAAAATGATACAAGATAGAATCGATAGTCAATCATTGGAAAAAGATGGGGGCTATGGGGATTCAGAAAATCCTTTAGAAGATAATAAAATAGAGAGTCTGAAATATCAAATTATCAACATGAATGATGAATTGGATTTAATTAAAACCTTGGAGTTTGTACGTTTAATTGTGGACTTGAGTAACCTTCCTCATCTTTATACTCAAATTGCTGGAATTAGTGCAGGAATTCCTCAAATTAATAAGGTAAAAACAGTCTATGTGGATCATTTGAAGAACGGTTATCTTATTTCGGATTTATCAGAACTCCAAGAGGCTATCCATTATTATTTGGATACACTTAAAGAGTGGAATCAATCCTTAATTTACTCCGTAGAAAAGATTAAGGAACATACAGGACAGATGTTTTTAGAAAAACTCCAAAATTGGATAGGGGAAATTACAGATGTCAAAAAATCTTAAAATTTTACAAATTGGAATTTACAATTGGAAACATTATTTTGAAATTCCTGATAATATGGATTGGTATTATTTTTGTCCTAATTCTTCTCTTGCTTTGAGAAAAATGATGGAAATGGATGGGATTACCAGTTTTCATATTGTTTTAATAGAGGACGGTCAGTATCTGAAAGATTTACTTCCGTTTATAAATAACATAGAACCTCATACTCTTTTATATAACCAAAATTTTGAAACGGCAGATTTGACCATTTCATCATTTCTAAAAAAATCTTGTGCTCAAGCTGTTGATTTTTCAGAACCTCAAACATTATTGGAAGATTTATCGACTTCGCTGTTTGGTGGCGGATATGGAGATAAACTACAGTCGTTCATGTTACAAGTTAATCCTAGTTTTCAGGGTTCGATTTCTTATCAAGGATTTGAACATTTAACATTAGAGGGAGATTTTGGAGAAGAATTTTCCCAGCTAGCCTTTTGGAGCTATAATGTGATGTTAGAGGAAGAACATCCTATTGAATTGTGGTTAGAGTATGAAAAAAGTGATGGGGTAGAATTTCAAGTTAGCATCAAGAAAATAAAACAAGGATCAGTTTCAGAAATTGCGGAGGAGATAATCCTAAATGAATATGATTTGGAAAAGGCATTCGTCATTCCGGGTGAATCCAAAGGTTATTTAGCAATTTCAATTCTAGCACGTGGTCAGGGGATTCTTAAATTAGGAAGTTTACACAGACGTTGGACTCGTAAGCAATTTGGTAAGTTTTTCTTGGGGGGGAATATCTTACATGATAGTAAGCGTGAAGAAATTAATTATTTTTTCCATCCTGGAGATTTTAAGCCTCCATTGAATGTATACTTTGCAGGGTATCGTTCTGCGGAAGGTTTTGAAGGATATTACATGATGAAAAATCTTGGATGTCCTTTCATCTTGTTTTCTGATCCACGTATTGAAGGTGGTGCCTTTTATTTGGGAAGTGATGAGCTAGAAAATAAGGTAAAGGAAACGATTCTTCACTATCTAGATTATCTAGGATTTGATAAGAAAGATTTGATTTTGTCAGGTCTTTCTATGGGAACATTTCCATCTCTTTATTATGGTGCCTCCTTTGAACCTCATGCTATCATTGTCGGTAAACCTCTTGCCAATATTGGAACGATTGCTGGCCGTGGACGGTTAGAAGCTCCAGGAGTATTTAATACATCCTTTGATATTCTGCACCATCAAACTGGAGGAGTTAGTTCTAAACATATGTTGGAATTGGATCAACGTTTTTGGAAAGTTTTTAAACAAGCAGATTTTTCAAATACAACCTTTGGCCTATCTTATATGAAGGATGAAGATATGGATAGTCATGCTTATGAACAACTAGTTGATCACTTATGCCATACAGGAGCGAAAATACTTTCCAAAGGAACAGCGGGACGACATAATGATGATACGAATACCAATGTGGCTTGGTTTTTGCACTTTTATCGTATGGTGTTAGAAGCAGATTTTGGGAGAGGTGATGAATGATTATCAAACAAAGACAAGGAATAGAGTGGGGAGAAGTTGGGGGAACATTTATGTATGGTACTCAAGTATTCTATCACAGTAAAGATCATGTCAGTCTCTATAATCCTTTGGTAACATCTGGAGAAATTTTGAGGAGCTGGTCTTCTAGTTTAAACTATCAAGGATCTAGAACACAAGTTAGTCTGCCTTTATTAAAAAGGGGACAGGATTATCAAATAAGTATGAATTTTAATTGTCAACCCGAACAAGGATTGTATATAAAAATTAGATTTTTTGACCGATACGGGTCTGTAATTGAAGAAAAGGTAGAAAAAGTTAAACAGTTTATATTTACTTATCCCAAAGAAGCTTACACCTATGAAGTTTCTCTTTTAAGTGCAGGTTTTGAGTCGTTAGACTTTTATGATTTTTATATCGAGGAGATGAATCATGATTAAAAGTTTTGGTCAAGATTTCCAGTTGAGGAAAGTCAAAAGGATTTTAAAAAAGATTAATGCCCTAAAAGGGGAAATGGAGTCTCTATCTGATCAAAAATTAGCGGCAAAAACAGTGGAGTTTCGCCATCGTCTTGCTAAAGGAGAAACGGTGGATGATCTTTTGGTTGAGGCATTTGCAGTAGTACGCGAAGCAGATAAACGAGTGTTAGGAATGTTCCCCTACGATGTACAGGTCATGGGAGGAATTGTTATTCATCAAGGTAATGTAGCGGAGATGAATACAGGTGAGGGGAAAACCTTGACAGCTACTATGCCTGTTTATCTTAATGCTTTAACAGGCAAGGGCACGATGGTTATTACAACAAATGAGTATCTTGCTAAGCGTGATGCTGAAGAAATGGGGCAGGTTTATCGTTTTTTAGGCTTGTCCATTGGTATTCCCTTTACTGAAGAATCTAATGAAGAATTAACACCAGAAGAAAAAAAAGAAATCTATAAGTCAGATGTTATTTATACGACAAATAGTACTCTAGGTTTTGATTATTTAAATGATAATCTCGCTGCAAATGAGGAAGGGAAATTTTTACGTCCTTTTGATTATGCTATTATTGATGAAATAGATGATATTTTACTTGATAGTGCTCAAACTCCTCTGATTGTTGCTGGTGCTCCTCGTGTTCAGTCAAATCATTATGGTATTATTGACACCTTAGTAACGACTTTAGTTGAGGGAGAAGACTATATTTTTAAAGAGGAAAAAGATGAGGTTTGGTTGACTACAAAGGGTGCCAAAGCTGCTGAAAGTTTTCTAGGAATAGATCATTTTTATAAGGAAGAACATGCAGTATTTGCTCGGCACTTAGTCTATGCAATTCGGGCTCATAAACTTTATACAAAAGATAAGGACTATATCGTTCGAGGGGATGAAATGGTACTAGTCGATAAAGGGACAGGGCGTTTAATGGAAATGACAAAACTGCAGGGAGGACTTCATCAGGCCATTGAGGCGAAGGAACATGTTAAATTATCTCCAGAAACGAGAGCTATGGCTTCTATCACCTATCAGAGTCTCTTTAAGATGTTTAAAAAAGTCTCTGGAATGACGGGGACAGGTAAGGTGGCAGAAAAAGAGTTTATTGAGACTTATAATATGGCAGTTATTCGTATTCCAACTAATCGTCCTAAACAACGGATTGATTATCCAGACAATCTCTATGTTACTTTACCTGAAAAAGTGTATGCTTCTTTGGAGTACATCAAAGAATACCATCGTAAAGGGAATCCCCTATTGGTCTTTGTTGGTTCTGTGGAAATGTCCCATCTTTACTCATCTCTTTTATTACGTGAAGGAATTGCCCATAATGTTCTAAATGCTAATAATGCTGCGCGTGAGGCACAGATTATCTCAGAGTCAGGACAGATGGGGGCTGTGACAGTGGCAACCTCTATGGCAGGACGTGGTACGGATATCAAACTGGGTAAGGGAGTCGCAGAACTCGGGGGCTTGATTGTTATTGGAACGGAACGGATGGAAAGTCAACGGATCGACCTACAAATTCGTGGGCGTTCTGGACGTCAGGGAGATCCTGGTATGAGTAAGTTTTTTGTATCCTTAGAGGATGATGTTATTAAGAAATTTGGTCCATCTTGGGTGCATAAAAAGTATAGAGACTATCAAGTTCAAGATATGGCGCAGCCTGAAATACTGAAAGGTCGCAAGTATCGTAAATTAGTTGAAAAGGCTCAAAATGCAAGCGATAGTGCTGGACGTTCAGCGCGTCGTCAGACTCTAGAGTATGCCGAGAGTATGAATATCCAGCGGGATATGGTTTATAAGGAACGAGATCGTCTAATAGATGGCTCTCGTGACTTAGAGGATGTTGTTGAGGGAATTATTACTAGTTATATAGATCAAGTGACTGCTTCAAATTATGAAAGCCGAGAGTTGCTCTTCCATTTTCTAGTGACCAATATTAGTTTCCATGTTAAAGAAATTCCAGATCATATAGATGTGACTGACAAGACTGCAGTTCGCAGCTTTATGAAGCAGGTGATTGATAAAGAACTGTCAGAAAAGAAAGAATTACTTGATCAACATGACTTGTATGAGCAGTTTTTACGACTTTCTTTGCTCAAGGCTATTGATGATAATTGGGTAGAACAGGTAGACTACCTTCAGCAATTGACTATGGCGATAGGATATCAGCCTGCTGCTCAGAAAAATCCGATTGTAGAATACTATCAAGAGGCCTATGCAGGCTTTGAAACCATGAAAGAACAAATTCGTGCGGATATGGTTCGTAATCTCCTGATGGGCTTGGTTGAAGTTACTCCTAAGGGAGAGATTATGACTCATTTCCCATAAAAAGAGGAATATATGACAATTTACAATATAAATTTAGGAATTGGCTGGGCTAGTAGTGGTGTTGAATACGCTCAAGCCTATCGTGCTGGTATTTTTAGGAATTTAAATCTGCCCTCTAAGTTTATCTTTACAGATATGATTTTGGCAGATAATATTCAGCACTTAACAGCCAATATTGGTTTTGATGATGATCAAGTTATCTGGCTTTATAATCATTTCACAGATATTAAGATTGCACCTACTAGCGTGACAGTGGATGATGTTTTGACTTATTTTAGTGGTGTTGAAAGTCGTAGAGAAAAGAATGGTAAGGTTTTACGTGTCTTCTTTTCTGACCAAGATAAGTTTGTCACCTGTTATTTGGTGGATGAGAACAAGGACTTGGTTCAACATGCCGAGTATGTCTTTAAAGGAAAACTGATTCGAAAGGATTATTTTTCTTACACTCGTTATTGTACCGAATACTTTGCTCCCAAGAATAATGTTGCAGTACTATACCAAAGGACTTTTTACAATGAAGACGGGACTCCGGCCTATGATATCTTGATGAATCAAGGGAAGGAAGAAGTTTACCGTTTCAAGGATAAGATTTTCTATGGAAAGCCAGCCTTTATGCGTGCCTTTATGAAATCCTTGAATTTGAACAAGTCTGATTTGGTCATTCTTGATAGGGAGACAGGCATTGGTCAGGTTGTTTTTGAGGAGGCGCAGGTAGCGCATCTAGCGGTAGTTGTTCATGCGGAGCATTATAGTGAAAATGTTACAAATGAGGATTACATCCTTTGGAACAACTATTATGACTACCAGTTTACCAATGCAGATAAGGTTGATTTCTTTATCGTATCAACTGACAGACAGAATGAAGTGTTGCAAGAGCAATTTGCCAAATATACCCCGCATCAACCAAAGATTGTTACCATTCCTGTAGGAAGTATTGATGCATTAACTGAGTCAAGTCAGGGACGTAAGCCATTTTCATTGATTACTGCTTCACGTCTTGCCAAAGAAAAACACATTGACTGGTTGGTCAAGGCTGTGATTGAGGCTCGTAAGGAAATACCTGAATTAACCTTAGATATTTATGGTAGCGGTGGAGAAGATTCTCTGCTTAGAGACATTATTGCGAATCATCAGGCTGAGGATTATATCCAGCTCAAGGGGCATGCGGATCTTGCGCAGATTTATAGCCAGTATGAGGTCTACTTGACGGCTTCTACCAGCGAAGGCTTTGGTTTGACCTTGATGGAAGCTGTTGGATCGGGTCTCCCCCTAATCGGTTTTGATGTACCTTATGGTAATCAGACCTTTATAGAAGATGGGCAAAATGGTTATTTGATTCCAAGTTCATCTGACCATGTAGAAGACCAAATCAAGCAAGCTTACGCAACTAAGATTTGCCAACTATATCAAGAAAATCGTTTGTCGGATATGCGTACCCATTCTTACCAGATTGCAGAAGGCTTCTTAACCAAAGAAATTTTAGAAAAGTGGAAGAAAACAGTAGAGGAGGTGCTCCATGATTGAACTTTATGATCGTTATAGTCAGGAAAGTCGAGATTTACATGAAAGTCTAGTCGCTACTGGTCTTTCCCAACTTGGAGTGGTCATTGATGCAGACGGTTTTCTGCCTGATGGTCTGGTATCTCCTTTTACTTATTATCTAGGCTATGAAAAGGGAAAACCTCTCTATTTCAACCAAGTCCCTGTTCCGGTTTTTTGGGAAATTTCAGGAAATAATCAGTCTGCTCGTATTGAAGATATGACACAGGAGAGAGCCGTTATTCATTATGCTGATGGAATGCAGGCTCGCTTGGTTAAACAGGTAGATTGGAAAGATTTAGAAGGTCGAGTACGCCAGGTTGACCATTACAATCGCTTCGGGGCTTGCTTTGCTACAACGACCTATAGTGCAGATAGTGAGCCAATTATGACGATTTACCAAGATGTCAATGGCCAAGAGGTGTTACTTGAAAACCATGTGACGGGTGATATCTTATTGACTTTGCCTGATCAGTCTATGCGTTACTTTGCCAATAAGGTTGAATTTATCACCTTCTTTTTGCAAGATTTGGAAATAGATACAAGTCAGCTTATCTTTAATACCTTAGCGACTCCTTTCTTGGTTTCCTTCCATCATCCAGATAAATCTGGCTCAGATGTTTTGGTTTGGCAGGAACCTCTCTATGATGCTATTCCAGGTAATATGCAGTTGATCTTGGAAAATGATGATGTGCGTACTAAGAAAATCATCATTCCAAATAAGGCGACTTATGAGCGTGCTTTAGAGTTGACTGACGAGAAATACCATGATCAGTTTGTGCATTTGGGTTACCATTATCAGTTCAAACGCGATAATTTCCTAAGACGAGATGCCTTAATCTTGACTAATTCTGATCAGATTGAGCAAGTAGAAGCAATCGTAGAAGCCCTGCCTGATGTCACTTTCCGTATCGCAGCGGTGACAGAGATGTCTTCTAAGTTATTAGATATGCTTCGTTATCCTAATGTGGTCCTTTACCAGAACGCTAGTCCACAGAAGATTCAGGAGCTCTATCAATTGTCGGATATTTACTTGGATATAAATCACAGCAATGAGTTGTTGCAGGCGGTGCGTCAGGCCTTTGAGCACAATCTCTTGATTCTTGGATTTAATCAGACAGTGCACAATAGACTCTATATCGCTCCTGATCATCTATTTGAAAGTAGTGAAGTTTCTGCTTTGGTTGAGACCATTAAACTGGCCCTTTCAGATGTTGATCAAATGAATCAGGCACTTGGCAAACAAGGCCAACATGCAAATTATGTTGACTTGGTGCGGTATCAGGAAACCATGCAAACTGTTTTAGGAGGCTAACATGTCAGACGAAGATTTATTTTACAAAGACGTTGAAGGTCGCATGGAAGAGTTGAAACAAAAACCTATCAAGAAAGAAAAAGAAACCCGAGGGGAAAAGATTAGTAAGACTTTTTCACTTTTACTGGGCTTGATGATTCTGATTGGTTTGCTCTTTACTTTGCTGGGAATTTTGAGGTAGATCTATGATTGAAATACTAATTGTTTTAGCTATTATCCTATCTCTTGCTTTGATTGTATTGGTAACTATACAACCCCGTCAAAATCAACTATTTTCCATGGATGCCACTAGTAATATTGGTAAACCAAGCTATTGGCAGAGCAATACCTTGGTCAAGGGGCTTACTTTATTGGTGAGTTTGGCCTTATTCGTTCTACTATTAACCTTTATGGTGATAACTTACAAATAAAAGAAAACTTCAGATATTCACCTTTTGTGATTGGTCTGAAGCTTTCTTTTTTATACTCAATGAAAATCAAAGAGCAAACTAGGAAACTAGCTGCAGGTTGCTCAAAACACTGTTTTGAGGTTGTGGATAGAAGTGACGAAGTCAGTAACCATACCTACGGCAAGGCGACGTTGACGTGGTTTGAAGA
>NZ_JUQO01000089.1 GCF_001074635.1 Streptococcus mitis | reverse complement strand
TAAAGGTGTTCAAGCCAATTGTAAAGCGAAAGGAGAAAAATATGGCACAAAAGGTTCTTTTGTCCTGTTCTTGTTTCAATTGACTATATTTCTATACTTTTTCTTCCTTTCTCTGTGAAAATCGCAAGTTTTTCCCACTTTTTCTCAATACTGAAACAACATCTTTCCAGAACTTCAATAATTTCTTTTTGTGTTAAATCATTATTTAACTAAATCTTTGGAGGCAATACGTTTTCAAAGCTATTTTTTTACCATAGGTTTTGAGCCTTCAACACAGATTACTAAGCCAAAAATGCTCTAAATTTTTGAAATTCTAACAAATTCCACTCAACTTTATCATCATCTTTGACTTTCACAATATCTTCCTCAAAATAACATGGAATAAAGATAGTTTTCTTTTGAAACGGTTGTAGGAGGAAAATCTTTCCTACACTATTATTGATTCATAATAATATTTCGGTAACTCATCGTGCAATTAAAAACAAGGATTTTTATTTCAGACGATCCATCGTGAACACTTCATCAGCCATCTCCCAAATTGCCGGATTATGTGTTGCGATAATGATTAGCCTATTATCATCTCGAAGAGATAGCAAAATCTCCATAATCAACTGAGAGGTTGCTGGGTCTATTGAAGCTGTTGGCTCATCTGCCAAAATAAAGGGTGGATTCTTTAAGATAACTTTTGCCAAGGCAACCCGTTGCGATTCTCCGCCCGATAACTCAAAGATGCGCTTATCTAGGTCAAGATAAGCCAGGCCGACCTGTTCTAAAGCCTGCTTCTGCCTCAACCGCTGTTCCGACCGACTCAACTTTTGACCAATGAGACCTAGCTTAAGGTTTTCTTCAATACTTTGGTTTTCAATTAAGCCAAAGTTCTGGAAGAGGTAGCCCAATTCGTGACGGAAAAAATCACTCGATTTATAATTGGCCAAGTCTTTACCTCGGTAAAAAATCGTCCCATCATAAGGTTCTAATTTCCCAATCATGTTCATCAAGGTTGTTTTTCCGCTACCACTTGAACCAATTAAGGCATAGACTTTTCCAGCCTCAAATGTTATTGAAAGATTCGAAAATAACTCTCGTTCTCCAAAAGATTTACTCACCTGTTTAAGTTCAATCATATTAACCTCCCTTCAAAACAAGCATGGACATCTTGTTTTCTTTCTGCATTTGGACATGTAACTGTAAAAGAGATAGACCAGTAAAGAGTAACGAGACTAAGAAAGCAACTACTATCTCTACCATAAGAAATACACTCGCAACAAATCCCAGTAAAAACACACCCAGTTGAGCAAAGAGATAAGTGCGATGGATTTCTAAGAACCTGAGACCTGCAATGCGTTTGATAAAAATGGCACGTCTAAATTCTTCAAAGTAGAGCCTATTCATAGTGTTAAACAACAAGATTGAAGTTGCAATCCCAAGCACAGCTCCTGCTAGCATTACCAAACGTTCCCTCTGGATATTATCCAATAATGTGATGTAGTTGTGGTAACCTGTTTGCATTTCTGAGACCCAATTTTCAATGCCTTGTCTCTGGATAAGCTCCTGGGCATCAGACAATTGATTAAAGAGAACGTAGTTCTGTACTGCGTCTACCCAAAACAAAACGGACTGTGGACCAGTTGATTGGGGTGTTATAACAATGATGATTGGATCTTTCAAAAACTGCTGGTAAGAAATAGGGGTCGTATTATACACAAAACGATCCTGACCTGATTCTAAATAACCTACCGTAGCAGTCATTTGCTGTCGTTCATCTTGACTAGATATGCGACTGGTTAAGTCGTCTTCAAAAACAGATTTATAATGTTCTTCCTCTGAACGGAGGTGTTCAGGCAGCAATAAGACAAACTCCCCTACATCAAGGTGATTCATCTTTTGCTCAATAGTTGTATCTACAGGAATGTTTTGACGCTCCAAGTATTGCGGTGTGACGATAAGGACATTGCCATTCGGGTTGTAATCGTGCCATTCTGTAGAGGTTATAAAGTTTTTGGAGGAAGCCATGCCATTTTGCAAAGTACGGTCAATTAACTGGTGTCTAGATAAGAAAGCCTTTTGTTCTGAAACAGCCAGATCCATCAATTGATACCAAGTTCTGAGTTTCCTTTGAGCTTGTTCATCAAAACCAGGACTCGTTCCTTCACGGCTGATTGATAGGGTAATCAGTTGCCTTTCCTGACTCCAAGCCTCTTGTCCAATCCGATGCTGTTGCCAGGCTTGGGAATACTTTAAGCTACCCCCTATTCCCAGCGTTACAATAATAATCGCTAATAGTTGACCGATTAAAATCAAACTAATGATTCCTCTGACAGGCACTTGCCCTTTTATAATCTGCATCAGGTGTATCTTTTTTATCCCAACTGCGAAGAGTTGAGCGAAAAACAGGGAGATCAACAACAAGATGAGATTATAACTGAGCAAGCCTTCTCCTATGGTCATTAGGGATTGCGTTGGAAACGACAGAATTTTTTGCATAAGAATGGCGAGCACGCCAGCTAAACTGAAACCAACAGCTATCCCTTTCAAATCCTCACCAACTGGTCTAAGGAAAATGGACCACCGTTTCTCTCCTGAAATGAGGCGAATGCCCGACGAACGTAATTGGCTAATTTGACTAATTAAAGTCAGTGCTCCAAAGGTTAAGATGAAAATCAATAGACTGATTAACTGAAATCCGTTACTAAAGATAGCCATTAACGTAGATAGTTTAGATGGAATTGTCAGGTGCATGTTAGTCAAGCCAAGTTGACTTAGCTCCTCCCTTAGCAAGTGAATATCTAGGTTTCCATCGAATACAAAATAGTTTGTTTCAACACTACTACTTTGAGCATCTTCTAGATTTTTTTCCTGTAGCCCATCAGGCAACTTTCCGTTCCCAAAGGTCGTATAAGAAAACACTGGAGTACCTTCTGAGTTAAGATCCTGGTGTTGAATCGCAATAAAGCTATCCGTTTCTTCTGCTAGTTTTTCCAAGCGTGTAGCAACATGCTGAAAAGTTGTTTCAGGGGAAGAATCACGTACAACAACGTTGGGGTAATAATTGGAGACATATGTATCAGTCCAAATGGTAAATACCCAAACAAAGAACAAACTAGCAAGCAGGTTGGATATGAGTATAAATAATTTTTTCATAGTGCATTCCTTATTCTAAAATAGAGGACAGAAATACCCATGCCCTCTATAAACTAACAAGCTTACTAAACTATTGATAGAAGTAACCGTATCAAGTGCTAATAATGGTTGAGTTAATTTACAAGAACCGACTCCAGTGAAATGATCCTATCACATTGCCGTGCTTGCTCCATATTATGCGTAACAACTAAAATTGTTTTACCAAATTGATCTCTCAAAGTTCGAATCAAATCGAATGCTTTTTGAGACATTTCAGGATCTAACGATCCGGTTGGTTCATCTGCTAGGACAATATCTCCGGGCTTTAAAATAGCTCTCACAATCGCAATTCTCTGCTGTTCACCTCCCGATAATTCATTGATTTTACTATTTAACCGATTTTGTAGACCAACAAATTCTAGCGTTTCCTTGATTTTCTGCTCTTTCTCCTGTCTAGAGAAATTCGAAAAAGTCATGGCAAGCATCAGGTTATCTTTCACACTAGATGTAGAAATGAGTGCATTGGATTGAAAAAGATAGTTGATGACATTCCTTCGATAATGAACTGCTGATTGCGAATTTACCTTAGGCAAAACTTTTCCGTTGATTAGGATTTTACCACTGTCAACAGTATCCAATAGTCCAATCATATTGAGGATAGTCGATTTTCCAGAACCAGAAGGTCCTACTAAAGCTACAAATTCATTTTCCTCAATATCAAAGCTTAAGTCTTTGAAAATTTCTCTTGAACCAAATTGTTTTGATACATTTTGTACTGAAATTCTAGACATGAGATTACTCCTTAAATGATTGTATGATACTCTCTCCTTCTTTACGGAACAAACTGAAGTAAAGAAGCATTATCTGAAAAGCAAATGTAGCTAGTGTCATGACTATTCCCAACTTAGAACCCACCAAGATAGAAACGATTAGTTCCATCACAGAAAAACTAATAATGAGAGAAAGCACACCAATATATCTTTTCCATGGTGAGAATCCCATAAAGTATTGGACATACAATTTTTCTTCAAATAACAAGCGGTACATTAAGACAAAACTCCAGAAAATAGCCATCATCGTAATGATGATAATCGCTATAATCGTGCCAAAAAGATAAAATGTATAACTCAGATCTTTTTGAAGACCATTGATAAAGTTCTTGACAGTTGTAAAACTCAACCGATTATCCGTTAAATCTGGAAATTCTGTTTCTAAAACGGACACTACTTGTTCCATCGTTTCCCTATCACGAATCTTCAAAAGACCATTATAGCCACTGACAACTAAGTTTGCCGACTCCATGAAATATAAATTCTCTGGTGTTGAGACAAAAATAACTGGATTTTCACTAGTTGTACCATAAGAAATGGAATCTGACCAAGTAAATATTGGTCGAGACGGTTGGTAAACCTTGAATATAAATTTCTGATTTTCTGTGAAATTAGTTTGTAAATCTCCCTGTTTTACAGTGACACTTTCCTGTAAATACGCCTTCATCACCTCAAGTTCTTCTGTATTGAGCGTGTTAGGTAGAAGATAAAGTCGAGTACCATTCCTCATCTCTAGCAACTCTTCATCACTTAGGGGAATACCTAGGTCTTGCAGGTAATTATAGGAGAATTTCAAATACCAAAATGGTTTTTTAGGGACATGCTGGTATGTCCCATAGACTGCATCAAGGTACTCCTGATTAAGAAATTTTCCTTGGGCAATATAGACACCTGGAAGCTTAGATATACGCTGGTAAAAGTTATACATGCTGCGCTCAAGGGAATTTGTAGTTCCTGCATATGTACCTACATCATCTCCCTCAACAAAGCTGGATATAACGTACATATCTTCAACATTCTTCCACTCCCTAGATACTTTCATATTATCAATAAACTGATTCATTGGAGCATCTAAAGAGTAACTGACTGCGATTAACAAACCAGCTACCAAGGTATAGAATAACAAGCAGGTTACCATTAAAGGCTTCATTGGTAATCGTTTATGAATTGCGGCTAATGGAGAAACCGAATAAACAATAATCGTTGGAATAATGAATATCAATAGTAGCAACAAGACTGAGAGGCTGACTCCAGCAAAAACTAGAATAAACGATGATAAACCAAAACTAGACCAGCCTGACAACAACCAACTACATAAAGAGATAATTGGAATAATGTAGATTGAAAATAGTAGAGAATTTTTGAAAAAAGCAGACCATAATTCTTTTCTACCCCATCCTAAAAGAATCAATGTTCCGAAATGTTTAAAGGATTGAAGAACACAGATTAAGAATAGGATCAGTAAAATGAGGGCATTTACTATGATGCTGATAGCAAGTATTATTCCCCAAATTCCCTGATCAGTACTACTTCCAAAACTTTCTTTTGTCAAATCCTCAACAGAAATACCTGACATCTTTGAAAGATGCAACAGAAAGTTATCTCTTGAGACAGCATCGTGGAGACCATTGATATGGTATGTCCCATTAATCGTATTAGTGTTTTGGAAAGTATAATCTAATCGTTCAATGACTACAGGTGTGCTAAATAATAAATCTGGAAGCTCGTAAAGCATATTATTTGACCCTTTGTCAAGTCCAATAGTCATACTATTATCACCATGAGATAATAAATCTGCAAATTGTTGTTGTGAGACAACTATTTTACCCGTACTTTCAAAATCTGAAAAACCAGCAGAACTACCAAGGATGTCTATATAAATCCTATTTAGACCTTTTCCTGTATCACTACTTTCAGAACGTTTTGTCCATATGGACAAGTCACTCTGTTCTAAAAAATAATTAAATACATCTTGTGATTGCTCTTCTGTTAACTTCTGAAGATAAACTGTTACGGTCCCGGAATGATGATTATAACTCTGCCATGACTGTTGATACTGTAAACCTGCTAAAAAAATTGCCACCAGAGCAAGTAAGACACTCTGGATGGTAATCAAAAACAGGATTAAGTATCTCATTTTACCTAATAATATGTTTTTGTATGTCATAAGTACTTACCTACAATTCCAGTAACATTCAGCTGTACAGTTCCAATGAATTTAGAAACATGTGCTTCTACTCCAGGTGATTGCCAGCCTGAGAATGCCCCGTTAGCAGTTGATGAGTGTTCGTAAACACTAGACTGAACATTTGAATAGCTCCGAAGACCAGCAGTACGACCATAATTCCAATAAACTGCAGTACCTTTATACCAAACTGTTGCAGCTGAAACAATCGAACCACCTGCACCAGCTAAAGTCAGTGTAAGTAAAGATGTTGTAATTATTTTTTTTATGCTTTTCTTCATTGTAAAGCCCTCACTTCTTTCACTTAAAATCTAACAATAACAATGACTGCCTTTAGAAGTATCAACAAATCAAACCCTACTACATTCGAATCACTTCTTTCTAATTAAAAGTTAGATAAAACAGGAATACTATATAGTTAATAGTATTTTCATCATTTAATCAACTAATCTGCCTTCCCAACATCAAGACCATTGGACTTCTTTTGTGATTGCACTCGAATCTCCAATTGTTTATTCTTCTGAATGAATTGTTGGTAAGGAATTGTATTACTAAACATAAAACACCTAGTAATGCTAATATAGCTAATTTTTGAATTCCACGATTTTTCTTCATTCGTGAAACCCTTTTCTTTTTCGTTATCCTTATTTTAACAGATATATTTTATTTAGCCAAGCGTTTTTATGTAATATTTAACTTTTTTTAAAAAAAATTACCATAGAGAATTATTTATTCCTTTAACTTGCTATTTTGAACTAAAAATTTTATAATGAAATTAAGCAAATAGGAAGGTTTATTATCTTTAATGAATACACTCGCAGAGAAATTCAGATTGAAAAGAAAAGAGTTAGGTCTCTCCCAACAAACTCTTGCAGAAGGAATTTGTGAACAAAGCCAGATTAGTAAAATTGAGAGAGGGCATTTCATTCCCTCCGCAGACCTTTTGTTCAAACTCTCACAACGACTTGAAGTGCCATTAGATTATTTTTTTAATGAACAAATTGAAATTAAATCTAACCTCTCTAATTTCAAGCAATTATCTGTTCGACTATTAGATGATAGAAATTATGACGATTTGGAATATATTTATAGAATAGAGATTGAACGAAGTACTTTTCTAACACTAGAAGACCGAACTTACCTTGAATGGATTAAAGCTATTATTGACTTCTATCAATATGACAGTAAGCGTGAGGCTATTTCTTCATTGGAAAATATATTATTAAAAGTCTCCTCAAATACTCTGATTTATTTAAAGGCGTTGAATACTCTATCTAATTTCTATTCCTTAGTGGGTCGTGAACAAGAATATGAGGCAAACTACTCTCATTTGATGGAGTTATATCAGACAAAAAATTTTGAGCATCAAGAGTTTTTATTTGGCTACATCAGAGTTCGTTACAACTACGCTCACTACCTAGTGTCAAAGGAAAAATATAACGAAGCCATCCAAGAAGCTCTTGAGACGATTGAACTCTGTAAACAAAGACAGACAAGCTACCAACTGGCTCCTCTACTTATTCTTGTAGGAAATGCTGGAGCCAAATTTCTAGACAAAGAACAAGTCAAAAATTATTATATAGAAGCAAGAGAGTTATGTAAGATTTATAACAATCCTTTAATGTTGATGAAGATAGAAAATTATTTGAAGGAATTAGATACTGTTTAGTTAATCTTGACATTATAGTTTTTCTGAAACGTTAAATAACCTGTAAGGCTGATAGTGAAATGAATACTATCAGCCTTATTTCAAATTTATATTCTTCGAAAATCTCTTCAAACCACGTCAGTTCTATCTCCAACCTCAAAACAGTGTTTTGAGCAACCTGCGGCTAGCTTCCTAGTTTGCTCTT
>NZ_JUQO01000088.1 GCF_001074635.1 Streptococcus mitis | reverse complement strand
TAAACGCGGCGGACTGTAAATCCGCTCCTTCGGGTTCGGGGGTTCGAATCCCTCCCCTTCCATTTTACGGGCATAGTTTAAAGGTAGAACTAAGGTCTCCAAAACCTTCAGTGTGGGTTCAATTCCTACTGCCCGTGTTAATAGAATTATGGCGGGTGTGGTGAAGTGGTTAACACACCAGATTGTGGCTCTGGCATGCGTGGGTTCGATCCCCATCACTCGCCTATTTTATATTATTGGGGTATAGCCAAGCGGTAAGGCAAGGGACTTTGACTCCCTCATGCGTTGGTT
>NZ_JUQO01000087.1 GCF_001074635.1 Streptococcus mitis | reverse complement strand
GGGAAATCGAACATATTATTCCTCAAAATCAGTACTTCAATAAATTTAATAAAAAAAATTCTAAGTTGAAAAATAGAATCGGTAATCTGACTTTATTAAAAGAAGAAACAAATAGAAAGATTAGTAATGGATCATTTGCTAAAAAAAAGGAAAATTTAACTTGTGAGGAAAAATATTTAAAAATTAATGATGTATTTAAAATAGATAAGGTGCATATTTCAAAAAAAGATATATGTGAAAGAGAGGAGGAAATAAATAAATCTATATATGATATCTTTATAAAAGATAGAGGAAAATTATTGAAAGATAAATTACATGAATTTATAGATTCCCAAGGATAGAATAGGTGTTAATTGGTATTAAATTGCCTATAGATTTTAACTTTTATTTTTCTTATCTTTTATAAAATCCATATCTTTCATACAATTTAGTAAGGTTTTACCTTTGCAGATTGTATAGAGTCAATGAAGAGGGGGTTCCCCTCTTTTTAATATACTGTTTCCTCTAAAATAAGTGCATAGAGTCAAGTTTACCTTGTTTGTGGCAAGACAGATATGAGATAGGGAATAGATTCATTAAAATATCAATTGGAATTAGATCTCTTTTCAGGGCAGGGCTTTCTCTTTTTTCGTGGACGCATATGTTTTACCTGATATTTACTCGATATTCTTGAGAAAAATTCCAGGAGCTACAATGAATATAAATCAACTGATGTGATAGGCGATGATGGATTTATTTTATAGATAGAGGAGGAATCGCTTTTTTGTTCTTGATTGTACAATATAACAACATCTTATATATATTAATAATTTTTAATTTTATTTGATGAGATAAACTGGTTTATATTTGTGTAAATATGTTAAAAATGGTATAATTGAGCTGTGATAGCTGTGATAGCTGTGATAGCTGTGAT
>NZ_JUQO01000086.1 GCF_001074635.1 Streptococcus mitis | reverse complement strand
TTCCTGCTGATGGTTCGTCTGCTTTTGGTGTTGTTCCTGCTGATGGTTCGTCTGATTTCGGCGTTGTTCCTGCTGATGGTTCCTCTACTTTTGGTGCTGGCACCGCTGGCTCGTCTGATTTCGGCGCTGGTGTCGCTGGCTCGTCTGATTTCGGTGCGGGTGTTGCAGGTTCTTCCACTTTCGGTGCTGGAGTAGTCGCTGCTTCTTCTGCTTTAGGAGCGGGTGCAGTTGACTCCTCTGATTTTGGCGTTGTTCCTGCTGCTGGTTCTTCTGCTTTCGGCGTTGTTCCTACTGCTGGTTCCTCTGCTTTTGGCGCTGGTGTTGCAGGTTCTTCTGCCTTCGGTGTGGTTGCCGATGGTTCGTCTGATTTTGGTTCAGTCGCTGCTGGTTCGTCCGCTTTTGGTGTTGTCGCTGCTGGTTCTTCCGCTTTCGGCGTGGTTGCCGCTGGTTCGTCTGCCTGCGGCGTTGTTACCACTGGTTCGTCCGCTTTTGGTGCTGGAGTCGCTGGCTCTTCCGCTTTTGGATCAGTCGCTACTGGTTCGTCTGATTTTGGATCAGTCGCTGCTGGTGCTTCCACTTTCGGTGCTGGTGTCGTTGGTTCGTCTGATTTTGGATCAGTCGCTGCTGGTGCTTCCGCCTTCGGTGTGGTTGCCGATGGTTCGTCCGCTTTTGGTGTTGTGCCTGCTGCTGGTTCTTCCGCTTTCGGTGTTGTGCCTGCTGTTGGTTCGTCCGCTTTTGGCGCTGGTGTC
>NZ_JUQO01000085.1 GCF_001074635.1 Streptococcus mitis | reverse complement strand
GTATGGAGTCGTGCTCCCTTTTCTGCTCGGTTCAAATCCCCGACAAAGAGAAGGAAAACAGCTGACTGGCGAATAGCTTCTTGAGGCACCAATTCATACAAGGCATCTTTCTTTTCTTGACTTCGTACCACAATCACAGAGTAGGATTGGAAATTCTTCCAAGACGAGGCCATCTGGGCTGCTGTCAGGATTTCAGTCAAGTCTTTTTGAGGAAGGACTTGCTCCTTAAATCTTCGAACAGACTTATGAGCTTTCATCAGTTTAATCGTTTCTGTCATCGACGGTTCACTCCTTCTAAACGAGTCTCCTCAGCCAAATAACGGATGCGTTCCATGACGCGTCTGGCTTCCCAGGTTTCGTTATTTCCATGTTTCCCTTTAGCGAAATGCAGCTCCAATTCTTCAAAGTTGAAGTTGGAGGTGAAAAAGGTCGGTAAATCTTCCTGCATCCGATATTGAAGAATGACCTGGAGGATTTCGTCACGCACCCAAGCTGTTGATTGCTCGGCACCAATATCATCTAAAATCAGGACTTCAGAAAGCTTAATCTCATCCACCAATGTCTTAACATTGCCATCACCGATAGCATTTTTGACATCGATGACAAAACTAGGATAATGGAGGAGAGTGGAGGAAACACCACGTTTTTCTGATAAATCATGAGCCAAGGCAGCCACCATGAAACTTTTGCCCACACCAAAGTCTCCATATAGGTAAAGACCTTTTCGAATAGCTGGATATTGCTCCACGAAGGCTAATAGCTTTTCAAAAACTGGCAAGCGACCCAAATCATCCAAGTCTACTTGAGCCAAACTAGCTGTCCTGAGACTGGCTGGCAGATTGATTAACTTGAGACGATTCTTAATAGCCGCTTCTTTTCCCGCTGCGATTAGTTCAGGAGTTTCTTCATAAGAAACGTCCGCATAGCCATGATTCATAACCAAAATCGGCTTGTAGCCTTTGGCAATATAATCCGTATCACCACGGAGAAACTTGTCACGCTCGGTAATGTACTGATTAAACTTGGAGATACTGCGATTTAATTCCTCTGGAGTCAAGGATTCTTGCTGGATAAAGGCCGCAACATCAGGGTCCTTCATGATTTTCTGGACCAAATCTTGATAGTGAAAACGGCTAGGTTGACGTTTGAGTACGTCTCCGACACTTTCCATCTAATCTCCTCCTTTTTCTAATCGAGCTAATAGTTCTTGTTTCTTACGTTCTAGTTCCAGACGAGTTTCCTCGCTGGTTTCATTCTTATAATCTGGATTGCTCCACTTGGGTACATTGGACTTGGTAGGACTGGGTTTACTGCCTTTTTGAGCCTGACTCTTTTGCCCTCTCTCACGGATGCGCAAGACTGCCTCTTCTGCCGAATGAATCTTTTGATAAGCATAGTCATTGGCTACCTTCATGGCATATTTCTCATTGATATTTGCCGAATCGACCTTATTAAAGGTCAATAAGAGAATGATATTGATGACTTCGTCCAGCAAACCCAAGCCAGCCATCTGTTGCAAAAGTTCTCTTTCTGTTTGGGTAATACTTGCCTTACGAGTTTGCTTGATTTCTGCTAAGAACTGCAGGGCAGTTTTACTTTTTGCTTCCTTGATAATGGTTGCTTCCTTAGGATTAAAGTCAGAGGAAACTGGTTTTTGAGCAATTTTTTCCCGCATGCGTTTGGTTGAAATAACCTGGGAAACAGCTGTTGACTTGGCCAATTGATAGGTCTCAAACCAAGTCCACTTCTTCTCCTCGGCAATGGCAAAGAGGTTTAAGACATCGGACTGCTCATCCGCAAAGCGAAGCCCATCTCGAGCCATCAGCTGACGAAAATGGTCCAAGTCAAAATCGTTGGCCACTTTCTTCTTGAGACCAAGGTCTTCTTGACTTCCCAGTTCTGCCAAATCTGGAAAGACTTGATTTAGGGAGACAGGTATTTCTTCTCCCTCAGCTCTTTCAACTCCCAAATCTTCCACCGATGCATCGCCAATTTTTTTCTCCAAAAGTCTGCGATAAACAGGATGTTCCAAGAAGTCCTGACTCGAAAGAGGAGCATGAATGGCTAGCTGATAAACGTCCCCCTTTTGATAGAGGGTCAAGAGATTGAAAGCAGATAGGATTTTCAAGGATTTTAAAAGTCTGTCCATCCCAAAGTTGAGATGGTTGAGAATACTTGAAAAGAGGTATTCCTTTCTACCATTATCCCAAAAACTAATCGTATAAAGATAAAGGCTCAGTGCCTCCTGACCGATAATCGGGAGGTAGCACTGTACCAGAGATGAGGTATCTTGCGACACCCGATTATTCTTTAAATAAGAAAAACGGTCAATTGGCTTCATTTATCTTTCCTTTTTCTTTTTAGAGGACTGGGTGATTTGTTGGAGCAAGCTCTCTAACTCACTCACATCCTTAAAACTACGATAGACGCTGGCAAAACGTACATAGGTAATCTCATCTAACTCAGCCAACTCCTCCATGACGAGTGAACCAATGTCCTCACTTTGAATTTCATTTTCATTTCGACCACGGAGTTTCTGTTCGATACGATTGACTACCATGTTGATTTCATCACTTGACACAGGACGTTTCTGGGCTGAGCGGATAATCCCATTAAAGATTTTATCTCTGGAGAATTGTTCCCGCGTGCCATCTTTTTTAACAACCACTAAGGTTCTTTCTTCTACCCGTTCGTAGGTTGTAAAACGGTGTTGGCATTCGTCGCACTCACGTCTTCTACGAATGGTGTTCCCTTCTTCTGCTTGGCGACTATCGATAACACTTGACTTGGTAGCCCCACATTTTGGACAACGCATCCTTTCCCTCCTTATCGTTTTCTTTTCATTATACCATTTTTTAAACGATTCCCAAAACAATTCTTCTTTTTGCTTGACAAGTTTTTTGTTTTGTTGTATTATTTAATTAAGACAAAGAGATAAAAGAAAGGAGACCAAGATGTCCTGGACATTTGACAACAAAAAACCCATCTATTTACAGATTATGGAGAAAATCAAGCTTCAGATTGTTTCCCATACACTGGAAGCCAATCAACAACTTCCAACCGTGAGGGAGCTAGCTAGCGAGGCGGGTGTCAATCCCAACACCATCCAAAGAGCCTTGTCAGACCTTGAACGAGAAGGATTTGTCTACAGCAAGCGCACAACTGGACGATTTGTGACTGAGGATAAGGAGCTAATCGCCCAATCACGCAAACAATTATCGGAAGAAGAATTGGAACACTTCGTTTCCTCCATGACCCATTTTGGCTATGAAAAAGAAGAACTACCAGGCGTAGTTGGCGATTATATTAAAGGAGTTTAAGCCTATGTCATTACTAGCATTTGAAAATGTATCCAAATCTTATGGAGAAACCCCAGCCCTCGAAAATGTTTCTCTTGACATCCCAGCTGGAAAAATTGTTGGTCTCCTTGGCCCAAACGGCTCAGGAAAAACAACCTTGATTAAACTAATCAATGGCCTCTTACAACCAGATCAAGGACGCGTCCTTATCAACGATATGGACCCAAGCCCAGCAACCAAGGCTATCGTAGCTTATTTGCCAGATACGACCTATCTCAATGAGCAAATGAAGGTCAAAGAAGCCCTAACCTACTTCAAGACCTTCTATAAAGATTTCAATCTTGAACGTGCCCATCATTTACTTGCAGACCTCGGCATTGATGAAAATAGTCGTCTCAAGAAATTATCAAAAGGGAACAAGGAAAAGGTACAACTGATTTTGGTTATGAGCCGTGATGCTCGTCTCTATGTTCTAGACGAACCCATTGGTGGGGTGGACCCAGCAGCCCGTGAGTATATCCTCAATACCATTATCAACAACTACTCCCCAACTTCTACCGTTTTGATTTCAACCCACTTGATTTCTGATATCGAACCAATCTTAGATGAAATTGTCTTCCTCAAAGACGGAAAAGTCGTCCGTCAAGGAAATGTAGATGATATTCGCTATGAGTCTGGTGAATCCATTGACCAACTCTTCCGTCAGGAATTTAAGGCCTAAGCAAAGGAGATTATTATGTTTTGGAATTTAGTTCGCTACGAATTTAAAAATGTTAACAAGTGGTATTTAGCCCTCTACGCTGCCGTGCTCTTCCTTTCTGTCCTCATCGGACTTCAAGCACAGACCTATAACCATCTACCTGTCAAAGAAAGTCAACCCGCTCTACTCATTTTTCTAGCTACTGTCTTTGGTGGTTTGATGATTACGCTTGGGATTTCAACTCTTTTCTTGATTATTAAACGCTTTAAAGGCAGTGTCTATGACCGCCAAGGATATCTGACTTTGACCTTGCCAGTTTCTGAACACCATATCATCACAGCCAAGCTAGTCGGTGCCTTTATCTGGTCTGTGATTAGCACTGCTGTACTAGCTCTAAGTGCTTTTGTTATCTTGATCTTAACAGCTTCAAATTGGTTTGAAATTTCTGACTTGATTTCACTTGCAGGAACATACCTTCCTCAACTCTCTCTTATGGGGGTATCCTTCCTGCTTAGTACAATCTCAGGAATCCTCTGCATTTACTTGGCCATTTCTATTGGACAACTGTTCAATGAATACCGTACAGCACTTGCTGTTGCAGCCTACATTGGTATCCAAATCGTCATAGGATTTATTGGACTTTTCTTCAATACCAGTACTAACTTCTATGTCAATTCACTTGCAGGATTTAATGATAATTTCTATATGGGAGCAAGTATAAGTATTGTTGAAGAACTCATTTTCATAGCTATCTTTTACCTCGGAACCTACTACATCTTGAGAAACAAGGTTAATTTGCAATAAAAAATGCCCAGCTAAACAGCTGGGTTTTGATTTAACTCAATATCAAACTGGCTACGATAGGGCTGACAAAGACATAGAGAATACCGGTGACACCGATAGCCAAGCCACCCATGGCTCCTGCTACAGAGCCGTATCGGAAGGCTGTTCCCGTTCCGACTGCGTGACCTGTCCCTCCAAGGGAAAGGCCAACAGCTACTGGATCGTCTATTTTCAACCACTTCAAAAGGGTTGGTCCGATCACACTGGTTAAAATTCCAGTTGCCACTACAACCACCAAGGTCACAGTCGTCAACCCTTGCAATTTTTCTGTGATTCCCACTGCCATAGCGGTTGTTACTGACTTAGGAAAGAGAGAAATGGCTAGGAAAAAGTCCATTCCAAAAATCTTAGCTACAAGGGCTGTGAAAGAGGTATTGACAACTACCGCCAGCAAACTACCAAAGAGAATACTCCGTGCATGGTGCTTCATCAAATGAAAACTCTTATAAAGCGGAATCCCTAGAGCTACGGTCGATGGGACAATCAAGTTGTTCAGATAAACCCCACCTTGGTAGTAATCTTGGTAAGAAATACCCGTCACTTTTAGAAAGATGATAATGAAAACAGCTGACAAAAGCAAGGGCGTTGTCAATGGATGAGGAAAACGTCTGTAAATCAGCATTCCCACTAGATAGGCTAAGATAGACAGGGCAAGCCCAAACAGGGGATTGGAAACAAATTCACTCATTTGGCATCTCCTTTCTCATAATCTCCCTCAAACCGTCGTTTGATAAACTGAACCACCAAGGCTATGAGGATAATATTGATGACTGCTGCAAAAAAGACAATCAAAACAATTGGCAAAAGATAGGGAGCAATCACATCAAACTTCTCCATGATTCCCACTGCTGGCGGTAAAAAGAGAATGGTCATATTGGCCAGCAAGAAATTCCCCACCATGTTGACATGCCTAGTTCTCAGCCACTTGAATTGTAGGGCTAGAAAAAGAATAATCAAACCGATAATACTGCCTGGGATGGGCAAATGAAAGGAACTAGAGATTCCCTCTCCGATTAGAGAAATCACAAAGAGAATCATTAATTGAACATATAATTTCATCCTATACTCCACGAAATAGACTTCTTGCATACCAGTTTACTCTTTTTTCAGAAAATTTCAAGGAAATGCACAAGAGTCATTAAAAATTAGAGAGGAAAGGGGATACAAACAATTCTTGACTTGTGAAAACAGGCATGATTTAGGATAAAGGATGCCTGCGTCTTTCTTGCCAGCTCTTTTGAAAAGTAGTATAATTATTGCATGCGCAATCATCTTGTGATACAGAGACTGTCCGCGAATGGACATTCTTCTATGCTATAACTCTAAAAAGAAAGGAGATACTATGACCTATTTGGAAAAATGGTTTGACTTCAATCGGCGTCAGAAAGAAATTGAAAGTCTCTTGGAAGAGACTGTTGCTAATCAGAGTGAACAAAGTCTGACCTTGAAAGAGTTTTACCTGCTCTACTATCTGGACTTGGCTCAAGAAAAATCTTTACGCCAGATTGACCTGCCAGATAAACTTCATCTGAGCCCGAGCGCTGTTTCTCGGATGGTGGCTCGCTTGGAAGCCAAAAATTGCGGTCTGCTTAGTCGCAGGTGTTGTGATCAAGATAGACGCTCTAGTTTTATCTGCCTGACAAGTGATGGGCAAAAGACACTGGCCTCTCTACAAAAGGCTGTCGAAGAAAGCTTGGAAACTGGTTTGGATTTCTTGATTTAAGATGATTTTAGAAAAAAGTTGCGTGCGCAATCATTTTTCTTGACATTCTCTTTTACAAGGAGTAAAATAAAATCATCATTAAACAAAGGAGTTTTTAAAATGATTGAAATTACCTATCTAGATGCCAGCAAGAATGAAAGAACTGTAACTTTCGAATCTTATGAAGACTTTGATCGTTCACAACAAGCTTGCCTTATCGGCGTCGCAGACTACTACCCTGTCCAAAAATTAACATACAACGGTCATGATTTGGATTACCATGGGACTTATGGAGATATCTTCTTCTATCTCAAGAAACAAGATTTAAGCCAATATAACTAAAAAAAGGAGCAATACAATGGCAAAAGCAATTACAGATGCAACATTCGAACAAGAAACTAAAGACGGTTTGGTCTTGGTAGACTTCTGGGCAACTTGGTGTGGTCCATGTCGTATGCAAGGTCCAATCTTGGACAAATTGTCTGAAGAAATTTCAGAAGATGTCTTGAAAATCGTTAAAATGGACGTTGATGAAAATCCAAACACAGCTCGTGCTTTTGGAATCATGTCTATCCCAACTCTTCTCTTCAAAAAAGACGGCCAAGTGGTGAAACAAGTTGCAGGTGTTCATACTGCAGAACAAATCAAGGCCATCGTTGCTGAATTGAGCTAATCACACGAGAGACCAAGTACTTGCTTTGGTCTCTTTTTTCTTGCCCTTTGCCATTTTTCAAAAAATATGCTAGACTATAGGTAGAATATTACGATGTTTGGGACACGCCATCGCTAAAAAAAACCTCGATTTGGTATTTTTTAGCTCCCTCATGGGAGCTTTTTGCGTGCTCTAAACATTTCCCATTTTGGAAGGAGTACTATGAAACGTCAATCTGCCTTGGTCGTCTTTAGTGGCGGTCAAGATTCTACAACCTGCCTCTTTTGGGCTAAAGAACACTATGAAACGGTCGAAGCCGTTACCTTTGCCTACGGCCAACGCCATCACCTCGAAATTCAAGTTGCTAGAGAAATCGCTAAGGAACAGGGGATTCGTCATCATACCCTAGATATGTCTCTGCTAGGGCAAATCACTGAAAATGCCCTGACCTCTGATCTGGAAATTGAGCAAAAAGAGGGGGAGGTTCCCAATACCTTTGTTGACGGTCGCAACCACCTCTTTCTATCCTTTGCGGCAGTTCTTGCTAAGCAACGAGGTATTAAAGATATCGTGACAGGTGTCTGCGAAACAGACTTCTCAGGCTACCCTGACTGCCGGGATGTCTTTGTCAAATCTCTTAATGTTACCCTCAACCTTGCTATGGATTACGACTTTGTTATCCAAACACCTCTCATGTGGCTAGACAAGGCTGAAACTTGGGAATTAGCCGACCAACTCGGTGCCTTTGACTATGTTCGTGAAAAGACCTTGACCTGCTACAATGGAATTATCGGAAGTGGCTGTGGAGATTGCCCAGCTTGCCACCTACGTCAACATGGTCTAGATGTTTATCTCTCACAGAAAGGAGAGGCCTAATGTTTTTTGCACCCAAAGAAATCAAACAGGAAACCGGGGAGTCTCTTGTCTACAATCCTCACAGAACCTTGGTATCAAAAGAGTTTACCTTTGATGCTGCTCACCACCTCTTTCACTATGAGGGAAAATGCAAATCCCTGCATGGCCACACCTATCATCTGCAGATTGCTGTCAGTGGATTTTTAGATGAACGTGGCATGACCTACGATTTCGGAGATATCAAAGCGATCTACAAGAACTACTTAGAGCCCCACTTGGATCATCGCTATCTAAACGAAACCCTCCCCTATATGAACACGACTGCTGAAAATATGGTTTACTGGATTTTCCAAACCATGAGTCAAGAGTTGCCCGACGAACGCGGTCTTCGTTTGGAATACGTTCGCCTCTATGAAACTCCGACTTCCTTTGCGGAGTTTAGACGGGAGTGGTTAGATGACTAGGGAACGTGTCCTCAAACTACCAGTTCTGGAAATTTTCGGCCCAACCTTTCAAGGCGAAGGCCGTGCAATCGGGCAGAAAACCATGTTTGTCCGCACTGCTGGTTGCGACTACCACTGCGACTGGTGCGATTCTGCCTTTACTTGGGATGGCTCTGAAAAGCCAACTCGTATGACTGCTGACGAGGTCATTGCTGAGTTGGATAAATTAGGGAGCTACGACTATGTCACCCTGTCTGGGGGAAATCCTGCTATCCTAGCAGCCAACATGGCCGAATTGGTCACCAAGCTCAAGGAACGTGGTGTCACTCTGGCTGTTGAGACCCAAGGTTCCCGCTGGCAAAATTGGTTGAAAGACATCGACCAGGTCACTCTCAGTCCCAAACCTCCTTCATCCAAGATGGAAGTCAACTTTGAGACCCTGGACTTTATCGTTTCCCAACTGGATCCAGACAAGGTCACCTTTAAAATCCCTGTCTTTGACGATGCAGATTTGGCCTTTGCCAGAGGAATTCAAGAACGCTACCAACCAGATGTCCTCTTCTTATCGGCTGGAAATCCTGAGCCCAAGGCCACAGGCAATATTATCCAAGATCAACTGGACCGTCTCAAAGAACTCTGGGAACGCATCGCTGCCGACGATAGCTGGGGCAATGTCCGCGTCCTTCCTCAACTGCATACCCTCCTCTACGATAATCAACGTGGTGTTTAAGATTAGAAAGAAAAAATCATGTCACAACAAGAAGAAATGAAAAACCTAAGCCTACTAGGCAATAAAGAAACCAACTACATTTTCGAATATCAACCAGAAGTCCTCGAATCTTTTGACAATCGTCATGTGGAAAATGACTATTTCATCAAGTTCAACTGCCCTGAATTTACCTCACTTTGCCCAATCACTGCTCAGCCAGACTTTGCAACTATCTATATTTCCTACATCCCTGACAAGCTCTGTGTTGAGTCAAAATCCCTCAAACTATACCTCTTTAGCTACCGAAACCACGGAGATTTCCACGAAAACTGTATCAACACCATCGGGAAAGACTTGGTCAACTTGCTAGATCCTCGCTATTTAGAGGTCTGGGGAAAATTCACTCCGCGCGGCGGCATTTCAATCGACCCTTACTTCAACTATGGTAAACCTGGAACTAAGTATGAAGGCTTGGCAGAACAACGCCTCTTCCAACACGACCTTTATCCAGAGAAAATTGACAACCGTTAAACTCATACGAAAAAGCCCTGTTCCTCAAAATGAGGAGCAAGGCTTTTTAAGTTTCAATTATTCTTCTGTTCCAAGGAAGTTTTTAGCAACAAGGGCTGCAAGAACTCCACCAGCGATTGGTGCAAGGATGAAAATCCAAACTTGTTGAAGGGCTGCGCCACCTACCAAGACAGCTGGTGCCAAGCTACGAGCTGGATTTACTGAAAGCCCAGTAATGTTCAATCCAACAAGGATCATAGCCATCAATGACAAACCGATTACCAAACCAGCAATCGCGCCATTTCCCTTGCTTTCTGAAGTCACAGTCATGATAACTAAGACAAACAAGAAGGTTGCGATGACTTCAAACAAGAAACCACCAAAGACAGTGACTCCGTTTGCCAAGGCATTTTCACCAAGACTAGCAGTTGACATACCTGAATTAGCCAAGAGGAAGAAGACAGCGCCAGAAGCGATGAAAGCTCCAACAACCTGACCAAGGATGTAGTTGACAAGGTCTTTTGATGACAAACGTTTGTTAACAAACATAGCGATCGAAACCGCTGGGTTCAAGTGGGCACCTGAAATAGTTCCGATTGAGTAGGCTGCAACCACGATTGCCAGACCAAAGGCAAAGGCAATTCCAAGGTGACCAAGACCTTCAATACCATTTCCAAAAACAACAGCTCCTGTTCCGACGAACACAAGCATGAACGTACCGATTAACTCAGCGACAAATTTTTTCATTTTCTTTCTCCTTTTTTCAAAAACAAGATAC
>NZ_JUQO01000084.1 GCF_001074635.1 Streptococcus mitis | reverse complement strand
AGGCAAGGGACTTTGACTCCCTCATGCGTTGGTTCGAATCCAGCTACCCCAGTTCTTAGGTAATGATCAAGATAAAAAGCAAAATATCTTAGGGTATTTTATTTTTATAATTGAAAGACGTGAACGATATGAACATGTCCTTGCGGGTGCTTAGGAAAAAAATTATAAGTATGTCAAGTTTAAGAAAAACTTGATTGTTGGAGGATTTTTTAGATGAACGAATTTGAAGATTTGCTAAATAGCGTTAGCCAAGTTGAGCCTGGTGATGTTGTTAGTGCTGAAGTATTGACAGTTGATGCGACTCAAGCTAACGTTGCAATCTCTGGAACTGGTGTTGAAGGTGTCTTGACTCTTCGCGAATTGACAAACGATCGCGATGCAGATATCAATGACTTTGTTAAAGTAGGAGAAGTATTGGATGTTCTTGTACTTCGTCAAGTAGTTGGTAAAGATACTGATACAGTTACATACCTTGTATCTAAAAAACGCCTTGAAGCTCGCAAAGCATGGGACAAACTTGTTGGTCGCGAAGAAGAAGTTGTTACTGTTAAAGGAACTCGTGCCGTTAAAGGTGGACTTTCAGTAGAATTTGAAGGTGTTCGTGGATTTATCCCAGCTTCAATGTTGGATACTCGTTTCGTACGTAACACTGAGCGTTTTGTAGGTCAAGAATTTGATGCTAAAATCAAAGAAGTTGACGCTAAAGAAAACCGCTTCATCCTTTCACGTCGTGAAGTTGTTGAAGCAGCTACAGCAGCAGCTCGCGCTGAAGTATTCGGTAAATTGGCTGTTGGTGATGTTGTAACTGGTAAAGTTGCACGTATCACAAGCTTCGGTGCTTTCATCGACCTTGGTGGTGTTGACGGATTGGTTCACTTGACTGAATTGTCACATGAACGTAACGTATCACCAAAATCAGTTGTAACTGTTGGTGAAGAAATTGAAGTGAAAATCCTTGATCTTAACGAAGAAGAAGGACGTGTATCACTTTCACTTAAAGCAACAACACCTGGACCATGGGATGGCGTTGAGCAAAAATTGGCTAAAGGTGATGTAGTAGAAGGAACAGTTAAACGTTTGACTGACTTCGGTGCATTTGTTGAAGTATTGCCAGGTATCGATGGACTTGTTCACGTATCACAAATCTCACACAAACGTATTGAGAATCCTAAAGAAGCTCTTAAAGTTGGTCAAGAAGTTAAAGTTAAAGTTCTTGAAGTTAACGCAGATGCAGAGCGCGTATCACTTTCTATCAAAGCTCTTGAAGAGCGTCCAGCTCAAGAAGAAGGACAAAAAGAAGAAAAACGTGCTGCTCGTCCACGTCGTCCAAAACGTCAAGAAAAACGTGATTTCGAACTTCCAGAAACACAAACAGGATTCTCAATGGCTGACTTGTTCGGTGATATCGAACTTTAATCAAATTGAAAATTCGCAAAATCCTTTGTTTATTAAACAAGGGATTTTTCTTTTGTCTGTAAGCCTTTTTTGATATAATAGTCCTATGTTAGAATCAGAAAAACAATCACGTTATCAAATGTTAAATGAGGAGCTCTATTTTTTGTTGGATGGTGAAACCAATGTTTTGGCTAATCTTTCCAACGCCAGCGCTCTTTTAAAATCAGGTTTTCCTAATACCGTATTTGCAGGCTTTTATCTGTTCGATGGAAAGGAATTGATTTTAGGTCCTTTCCAAGGAGGTGTTTCCTGTATCCGTATCTCACTAGGTAAAGGTGTTTGTGGTGAGGCAGCCCGCTTTCAGGAAACTGTTCTGGTTGGTGATGTAACAACTTATCCCAACTATATTTCTTGTGATAGTCGAGCTAAAAGTGAAATTGTTGTTCCGATGGTTAAGAATGGTCAATTACTTGGAGTTCTAGATCTTGATTCTTCAGAGATTGATGATTATGATGCTATGGATCGAGATTATTTGGAACAATTTGTCGCTATTTTGCTTGAAAAGACAGAATGGGACTTTACAATGTTTGGGGAGAAAGCCTAATGTATCAAGCACTTTATCGAAAATATAGAAGTCAAAACTTCTCGCAGTTGGTTGGACAGGAAGTTGTGGCTAAGACTCTTAAACAAGCAGTAGAGCAAGAGAAAATTAGTCATGCCTATCTTTTTTCTGGTCCACGTGGAACAGGAAAAACTAGTGTGGCTAAGATCTTTGCCAAAGCTATGAACTGTCCCAATCAAGTGGGTGGTGAGCCTTGCAATAACTGCTATATTTGTCAGGCTGTGACGGACGGTAGTTTAGAAGATGTCATTGAAATGGATGCGGCTTCTAATAATGGGGTAGATGAAATTCGTGAAATTCGTGATAAATCTACCTACGCTCCTAGTCTTGCCCGCTATAAAGTCTATATCATAGATGAGGTTCACATGCTGTCTACAGGGGCTTTTAATGCTCTTCTCAAGACGCTGGAAGAGCCAACACAGAATGTGGTCTTTATTTTGGCTACTACTGAATTGCACAAGATACCTGCCACTATTCTATCCCGTGTCCAACGTTTTGAGTTTAAATCAATTAAGACACAGGATATTAAGGAACATATCCGTTATATCTTAGAAAAAGAAAATATCAGTTCTGAACCAGAGGCTGTGGAAATCATTGCCAGACGTGCTGAAGGTGGAATGCGAGATGCCTTGTCTATTTTGGATCAAGCCCTGAGTTTGACACAGGGAAACGAGCTGACGACTGCCATCTCTGAAGAAATTACTGGTACCATTAGTCTATCAGCCTTGGATGATTATGTGGCTGCCTTGTCTCAACAGGATGTTCCCAAGGCCCTAGCGTGCTTAAATCTTCTCTTTGACAATGGTAAGAGCATGACTCGTTTTGTGACCGACCTTTTGCACTATTTAAGAGACTTGTTAATTGTCCAAACAGGTGGAGAAAATACTCATCATAGTCCAGTCTTTGTAGAAAATTTGGCACTTCCTCAAGAAAATCTGTTTGAAATGATTCGCTTGGCGACAGTCAGTTTAGCAGATATTAAGTCTAGTTTGCAGCCTAAGATTTATGCTGAGATGATGACTATCCGTTTGGCAGAGATTAAGCCTGAACCAGCTCTTTCTGGGGCAGTTGAAAGTGAAATTTCTGCACTGAGACAGGAAATTGCCCGTCTCAAACAAGAACTCGCAAATGTGGGAACCGTATCTAAGCCAACAAATCCAGCTCCTAGTCGTCCAACAGCAGGCAAAACAGTCTATCGTGTGGATCGAAATAAGGTTCACTCTATCTTACAAGAGGCTGTTGAAAATCCTGATTTAGCACGTCAAAATCTGATTCGCTTGCAGAATGCCTGGGGAGAGGTGATTGAAAGTCTTGGAGGTCCTGATAAAGCTCTGCTAGTTGGTTCTCAACCGGTTGCGGCCAATGAACACCATGCTATTCTTGCTTTTGAGTCTAACTTCAATGCTGGTCAAACCATGAAACGAGACAATCTCAACACCATGTTTGGCAATATCCTCAGTCAGGCAGCAGGTTTTTCACCTGAGATTTTAGCCATTTCCATGGAGGAATGGAAAGAAGTTCGCGCAGCCTTTTCAGTCAAAGCAAAATCTTCCCAAACTGAAAAAGAAGCAGAAGAAAGCCTGATTCCAGAAGGATTTGAATTTTTGGCTGATAAAGTGAAGGTAGAGGAAGACTAAAGAAAGATTTCATGATACAATAAGTTTATGAATAGACAACAATTTATTATCATCGCGCTGTTTACAGCTGCTGAGACCTATTTTTTCAATGAAGCCTGGATGACTGGTCGTTATATTATGGCAGCCTTTTGGGCCATTTTGCTCTTTAGAAATTTCCGAGTTAGTTACTTGATGGGTAAAATAGTAGATGTCATTGACCAACATTTAAAAGGAAAAGACTAGTCCTCAGCTTCTAGACAAAATCAAAGCCTTTTAGGCTTTTTTTTGTTATACTATAAAAGTATATTTATTGACCTTTTACCGTATTTTCTAGGGAAATCAAGTATGTTCCCAGTAAGAACTGTAAAGGCCTTGAAAAAGAAAGGAACTATCATGTCAGTATTAGAGATCAAAGAACTTCACGTTGAGATTGAAGGAAAAGAAATTTTAAAAGGGGTTAACCTGATCCTGAAAACAGGAGAAATCGCCGCTATCATGGGACCAAATGGTACTGGTAAATCGACTCTTTCTGCCGCTATCATGGGAAATCCAAACTATGAAGTTACCAAAGGTGAAGTCTTGTTTGATGGCGTAAACATCCTTGAGTTGGAAGTGGACGAGCGTGCGCGTATGGGACTTTTCCTTGCTATGCAATACCCATCAGAAATTCCTGGTATTACTAACGCTGAGTTTCTTCGTGCAGCCATGAATGCTGGTAAAGAAGACGATGAGAAGATTTCAGTTCGTGAGTTTATTACTAAATTGGATGAGAAGATGGAATTGCTCAACATGAAAGAAGAAATGGCTGAGCGTTACCTCAACGAAGGTTTCTCTGGTGGTGAGAAAAAACGTAATGAGATTCTTCAACTTTTGATGTTGGAACCAACTTTTGCTCTTTTGGATGAGATTGACTCTGGTCTTGATATTGATGCCCTTAAAGTTGTTTCTAAAGGTGTTAATGCCATGCGTGGTGAAGGTTTTGGTGCTATGATTATCACTCACTACCAACGTCTTTTGAACTATATCACACCAGACGTGGTACACGTGATGATGGAAGGTCGTGTTGTCCTTTCAGGTGGTCCAGAATTGGCTGCGCGTTTGGAACGTGAAGGATACGCAAAACTAGCTGAAGAACTTGGCTACGACTACAAGGAAGAATTGTAATTCCCTCGTATCTTTTAGGAGAAGTAAATGACTAAAGAAAATATTAAACTTTTTTCAGAAATGCACGCTGAACCAAGCTGGTTGGCTGACCTCCGTCAAAAAGCTTTTGATAAGATTGAGAGTTTGGAATTACCAGTTATTGAGCGTGTCAAATTCCACCGTTGGAATCTGGGTGATGGAACGATTACAGAAAGTGAGCCATCAGTAAATGTTCCAGATTTCACAGCTCTAGATAATCACTTGAAATTGGTTCAAGTAGGAACTCAGACTGTTTTTGAGCAAATTCCAGTTGAGTTGGCTGAACAGGGTGTCGTCTTTACAGACTTCCACTCAGCTTTAGAAGAAATTCCAGAGCTGATCGAAGAATTCTTCATGTCATCTGTTAAGTATGACGATGATAAGTTGGCAGCCTACCATACAGCTTATTTCAACAGTGGTGCTGTTCTCTACATTCCTGATAACGTGGAAATTAAAGAGCCAATCGAAGGTATTTTCTATCAAGACAGCGATAGCGATGTGCCGTTTAACAAGCATATTATGATTATCGCTGGTAAAAATTCTAAGATTAGTTATCTGGAGCGTTTAGAGTCACGCGGTGAGGGTAATGCCAAAGCAACTGCCAACATCACTGTGGAAGTGATTGCACGTTCTGGTGCGCAAGTGAAGTTTGCCGCCATTGACCGTCTAGGTGAAAACGTCACTGCCTACATTAGCCGTCGTGGTAAATTAGGCAACGATGCAAGCATTGACTGGGCAATCGGTGTCATGAACGAAGGGAACGTCGTTGCGGACTTTGATAGTGACTTGATTGGTAATGGTAGCCATGCAGATCTCAAGGTTGTAGCTCTTTCAAGTGGTCGTCAGGTACAAGGGATTGATACTCGAGTGACTAACTATGGTTGCAACTCAATCGGAAATATCCTTCAACATGGGGTTATTCTTGAAAAAGCAACCTTGACCTTCAATGGCATCGGCCATATTATCAAGGGGGCAAAGGGAGCAGATGCGCAACAAGAGAGCCGTGTTCTCATGCTTTCAGACCAAGCACGTTCAGATGCCAACCCAATTCTTTTGATTGATGAAAATGACGTAACTGCAGGACACGCGGCTTCTATCGGTCAGGTAGATCCAGAAGATATGTACTACCTCATGAGCCGTGGCTTGGATAAGGCAACTGCAGAACGCTTGGTTGTTCGTGGTTTCCTTGGATCTGTTATTGTAGAGATACCAGTCAAAGAAGTTCGCGATGAAATGATTGCGACTATCGAAGAAAAATTGTCAAAACGCTAAGGGGTAGCTTATGTTAGATGTAGAAGCGATTCGCAAGGATTTTCCGATTTTGGACCAGATTGTCAATGATGAGCCTCTGGTCTACCTGGACAATGCCGCGACGACACAAAAACCACTAGCAGTTCTGGAAACGATTAACCGCTATTATGAGCAGGACAATGCCAATGTTCACCGAGGTGTTCATACTTTGGCTGAAAGGGCGACTGCTTCCTATGAAGCTGCTCGTGAAACCATTCGTAAGTTTATCAATGCAGGGTCTACAAAGGAAGTTCTCTTTACTAGAGGAACGACAACCAGTCTGAACTGGGTGGCGCGCTTTGCAGAGGAAATCTTGACTGATGGAGACCAGGTTTTGATTTCTGTCATGGAACACCATTCCAACATCATTCCTTGGCAGGAAGCCTGCCACAAGACTGGAGCGGAGCTTGTCTATGTCTATATTAAGGACGGTGCCTTGGATATGGAGGACTTGCAAGCTAAATTGACTGATAGAGTCAAGTTTGTTTCGCTAGCTCACGCCTCAAATGTTCTTGGTGTAGTCAATCCGATTAAAGAAATCACGCAAATGGCCCACCAAGTTGGAGCCATCATGGTGGTGGATGGTGCTCAATCTACACCTCATATGAAGATTGATGTTCAGGACTTGGATGTGGACTTCTTTGCCTTTTCAGGTCACAAGATGGCTGGTCCGACTGGTATCGGTGTTCTGTACGGAAAAGAGAAGTATTTAGAACAAATGTCACCAGTGGAATTTGGCGGCGAAATGATTGATTTTGTCTATGAGCAATCTGCTAGTTGGAAGGAATTACCTTGGAAATTTGAGGCTGGAACTCCTAATATGGCAGGTGCAATCGGACTTGCTGCGACAGTGGATTATCTGGAAAAGATTGGTATGGATGCCATTGAAGCTCATGAACAAGAATTAATCGCCTACGTCTATCCAAAACTGCAGGCGATTGAAGGATTGACTATTTACGGTTCTCAGGACTTGGCTCAACGTTCGGGTGTCATTGCCTTTAACCTAGGTGACCTTCATCCGCACGACCTTGCGACTGCTTTGGATTATGAAGGAGTGGCAGTTCGTGCGGGTCACCATTGCGCTCAACCCTTGCTCCAGTATTTGGACGTTACAGCTACAGCTCGTGCAAGTTTTTATATCTACAATACCAAGGCAGATTGTGACAAGCTAGTCGATGCCTTACAAAAGACAAAGGAGTTTTTCAATGGCACTTTCTAAACTAGATAGCCTCTATATGGCAGTGGTAGCGGATCATTCGAAAAATCCACATCATCAAGGGAAGCTGGATGATGCTGAGCAAATCAGTCTCAATAATCCAACCTGTGGAGATGTTATCAATCTCTCCGTCAAGTTTGATGCAGAGGGCCGTTTGGAAGATATTGCTTTTCTAAACTCAGGTTGTACCATCTCGACTGCCTCTGCTAGCATGATGACAGATGCAGTTTTAGGAAAAACCAAACAAGAAATTTTAGAACTTGCAACTATTTTTTCTGAAATGGTTCAAGGGCAAAAAGATGAGCGTCAAGACCAACTTGGAGATGCATCTTTCTTATCAGGCGTTGCAAAATTCCCTCAACGAATTAAGTGTGCAACCCTAGCTTGGAATGCCCTGAAGAAAACAATTAAAAATCAAGAAAACAAGTAAGGCAAGTTTCTTTTGTCTTATGAATCAGTAGAAATGAAGAATGAAAGAAAGGATATTATGGCTGAAGAAAGAGTAGAACCAAAACCAATTGACCTTGGTGAATATAAATTTGGTTTCCATGATGATGTAGAGCCTGTCCTATCGACAGGAAAAGGATTGAACGAAGATGTCATTCGTGAACTATCAGCTGCTAAGGGAGAACCTGAGTGGATGTTAGAATTCCGTTTGAAGTCTTATGAAACCTTCAAAAAAATGCCTATGCAAACTTGGGGAGCAGACTTGTCAGAGATTGATTTTGATGATTTGATTTACTACCAAAAACCATCTGACAAACCAGCCCGTTCATGGGACGAAGTTCCTGAAAAAATCAAAGAAACCTTTGAACGTATCGGGATTCCAGAAGCTGAGCGTGCTTATTTAGCTGGTGCCTCTGCCCAGTATGAGTCAGAAGTGGTTTACCACAATATGAAGGAAGAGTTCCAAAAATTGGGGATTATCTTTACAGATACAGATTCTGCCCTCAAGGAATACCCAGACTTGTTTAAACAATACTTTGCGAAGTTGGTACCGCCAACAGATAACAAATTGGCTGCCCTCAACTCGGCAGTATGGTCAGGTGGAACCTTTATCTACGTACCAAAAGGTGTTAAGGTAGATATCCCACTTCAAACTTACTTCCGCATCAACAACGAGAATACAGGTCAGTTTGAACGTACCTTGATTATCGTTGATGAGGGAGCAAGTGTTCACTACGTTGAAGGATGTACAGCACCAACTTATTCAAGTAACAGCTTGCATGCTGCCATCGTAGAAATTTTTGCCTTAGATGGTGCTTATATGCGTTATACGACTATCCAAAACTGGTCTGATAACGTCTATAACTTGGTAACAAAGCGTGCTAAGGCTCAAAAGGATGCCACTGTTGAGTGGATTGATGGTAACTTGGGTGCCAAAACTACCATGAAATATCCATCAGTTTACCTTGATGGAGAAGGGGCGCGTGGAACCATGCTTTCGATCGCCTTTGCTAATGCAGGGCAACACCAAGATACGGGTGCTAAGATGATCCACAACGCTCCACATACAAGCTCGTCTATCGTGTCTAAATCCATCGCTAAAGGTGGAGGAAAGGTTGACTATCGTGGACAAGTAACCTTTAATAAAAACTCTAAGAAATCTGTCTCTCACATCGAATGTGATACCATTATCATGGATGACTTGTCAGCATCAGATACCATTCCATTTAATGAAATCCACAACTCTCAAGTAGCTTTGGAACACGAAGCCAAGGTTTCTAAGATTTCAGAAGAACAACTCTATTACCTCATGAGCCGTGGATTGTCAGAATCTGAGGCAACTGAGATGATTGTTATGGGATTTGTAGAACCCTTCACAAAAGAGCTTCCAATGGAATATGCTGTTGAGCTGAACCGTTTGATTAGCTATGAAATGGAAGGATCAGTTGGGTAAAATTTGTTTTTAGATTTACCCCCAATCAAGGATCTTGAAGATGAACTTGTAACAAAAAAATCGCGGTTTAAAATCGCGATTTTTTTATAATTTTTCGTTGATGAAGCGGATAAACTGATTCCACCAAACTTTTAAGAAGAAGGCTTTTTCAACTTTCTTTTCTGCTACCATTTCGAAACTAGGACGTTCTGTGGTAATGTAACCTTGACCAATTAAATCCTTGTCTTCGTAAGTCAAATGGCCAACCACTGTTCCAGCTTCAAGTGGTGCGAGGATTGCTTTAGAATCAGGTGTGAATTGAATAGATTGGGAAGATTGACCCCCAACACGTTCAATTAGATAGATATCCTCTGGGGCCACTGCAGTGACCGTATCTTCTTTTCCATCTTGTACAGGGACTTTGCTATCTTGATAGGCATCGCCTTGCTGAACGATTTTACGAAGTGTGAATGTAGAAGAAATATAATCCATTAGGGAAGATGTAGCTGTAAAGCGAGCGTAGGGATTATTGTCTTGATGATCTGCATTTAAAACAACTGTGATAACCCTCATGCCTTTTTCGACAGTAGTACCAACAAAAGATTCTCCAGCCTTGTCTGTTGTTCCTGTTTTAAGGCCATCAAAACCACCTCGATAAGCAGGCATGCCTTCTAACATGTAGTTGGTAGAAGTGATTGTCATTCCAGCAAAAGTAGAAGAAGGTTTTTTCGTGATTTCCAAGACTTGTGGGTATTTTTTGATGAGGTTGCGAGCAACGATAGCAACATCATAAGCACTGAGCTTATTTTCGTCATCTTTATTAGATTCTGGGTAAATATTATCTCCGAGAGTTTCGTTGTTCAGACCAGTTGTATTGACAACAGTGGCATCCTGAATTCCCCATTCTAAGAGCTTTGCGCGCATCTTATCGACGAAATCTTTTTCTGAGCCAGCAATTTTCTCAGCTAGGGCAATAGCCGCACTGTTAGCACTAGATACTAGGGTTGCTTCGAGCAGTTGTTCGACGGTATAATTACGAGCCTCCATAGGAACATTACTCGCTTCAGAATTTGTCGTTAATTTGTAAGGATAATCAGAAATATCTACCGGAGTTGATAGTGTAATACTGCCGTTTTCCAAGGCTTCATAGACAAGATAAACAGTAATTAACTTTGTGATTGAAGCAATTTCAACTGGCTGGGTTGCATCTTTCTCATAGAGAATTTTACCGGTATTTGCCTCAACAGCAATTGCATGTTTAGCAGCAATATTAAAATCTTGAGCAGCAACAGTAGATGCTGAGCCAATAACGGAAAGGCTTAGGAGAGTTAAAATTATTTTTTTCATAGTAAGTTTATTCTAACATAAAGAAAAAAATATTCCCAGTTTCATGATAGAAGAAAGAAGCTTTTTTGAAAGTATGGTAAAATAGATGAGTGGAGGTAGCTCATGTTTCGTAAGAATAAATTATTTTTTTGGACCAGTGAGATTTTATTAGTAACAGTCATTTTTTATTTATGGAGAGAGATGGGGGCGATTATCACGCCTTTTGTAAGCGTCGCAAACACCATCATGATTCCTTTTCTTCTAGGTGGTTTTTTATATTATTTGACCAATCCTATTGTAAATTTTTTACAAAAGTATTTCAAAATTAATCGTATCATTGGTATTCTATTAACCTTGTGTGCTTTGGTTTGGGGGCTTGTCATTGGGGTAGTCTATCTCTTACCGATTTTGGTCAATCAGTTGACCAGCTTGATTGCGACTAGCCAGACTATCTACAGTCGTCTGCAAGATTTGATTATCGATTTATCCACTTATCCAGCCTTTCAAAATTTGGATATTCAAGCGACTATTCAACAGTTAAATTTATCCTATGTAGATATTTTACAAAATATCCTAAATAGCGTTACCAATAGTGTCGGAAGTGTCCTATCAGCTCTCTTTAGTACCGTTTTGATTATTATCATGACCCCTGTGTTTTTGGTTTATTTTTTGTTAGATGGTAACAAATTTTTACCGATGCTTGAACGTACTGTTTTAAAGAGAGATAAGTTGCATATTGCAGGTCTTTTAAAGAATTTGAATGCGACAATTGCTCGCTATATTAGTGGAGTCGCAATTGATGCCATTATTATCGGTTGTTTGGCCTTTATCGGATATAGCGTGATTGGTTTGAAATACGCTTTGGTCTTTGCCATCTTTTCAGGACTGGCCAATCTCATTCCTTATGTGGGACCAAGTATTGGCTTGATTCCGATGATTATTGCCAATGTCTTTACGGATCCTCATAGAATGCTAATCGCAGTTGTTTACATGCTAATTATTCAACAAGTGGATGGAAATATCCTCTACCCTCGAATCGTTGGTGGTGTGATGAAAGTCCATCCAATAACAATTTTAGTATTACTTTTGTTATCAAGCAATATATATGGGGTCATTGGTATGATTGTCGCAGTACCAACCTATTCTATCTTGAAAGAAATTTCTAAGTTCTTATCACGTTTGTATGAAAATCATAAAACAATGAAAGAACGAGAAAGAGAATTAGCTAAGTAAAAGTCAGGAAATTCCTGATTTTTCTTTTTCTTTAGGTAAATTATAGAAGTAGAAGTGCCATTTAGATTAGACGATTAAGAATAATTCACAAAAACTTTGTAAAACACTTGCAATTTAGCTGAAATTTGATAAAATAGTAAGGAAAGTTAGACTGTATTGCCTACTGTCTATCTATAAAATATATTTTATTGGAGGCTTTTACTCAAATGGCAAAAGAAAAATACGATCGTAGTAAACCACACGTTAACATTGGTACTATCGGACACGTTGACCACGGTAAAACTACCCTAACTGCAGCTATCACAACTGTTTTGGCACGTCGCTTGCCTTCATCAGTTAACCAACCTAAAGACTATGCGTCTATCGATGCTGCTCCAGAAGAACGCGAACGCGGTATCACTATCAACACTGCGCACGTTGAGTACGAAACTGAAAAACGTCACTACGCTCACATCGACGCTCCAGGACACGCGGACTACGTTAAAAACATGATCACTGGTGCCGCTCAAATGGACGGTGCTATCCTTGTAGTAGCTTCAACTGACGGACCAATGCCACAAACTCGTGAGCACATCCTTCTTTCACGTCAGGTTGGTGTTAAACACCTTATCGTCTTCATGAACAAAGTTGACTTGGTTGACGACGAAGAATTGCTTGAATTGGTTGAAATGGAAATCCGTGACCTATTGTCAGAATACGACTTCCCAGGTGACGATCTTCCAGTTATTCAAGGTTCAGCTCTTAAAGCCCTTGAAGGTGACACTAAATACGAAGACATCGTTATGGAATTGATGAACACAGTTGATGAGTACATCCCAGAACCAGAACGTGACACTGACAAACCATTGCTTCTTCCAGTCGAAGACGTATTCTCAATCACTGGACGTGGTACAGTTGCTTCAGGACGTATCGACCGTGGTATCGTTAAAGTCAACGACGAAATCGAAATCGTTGGTATCAAAGAAGAAACTCAAAAAGCAGTTGTTACTGGTGTTGAAATGTTCCGTAAACAACTTGACGAAGGTCTTGCCGGAGATAACGTAGGTGTCCTTCTTCGTGGTGTTCAACGTGATGAAATCGAACGTGGACAAGTTATCGCTAAACCAGGTTCAATCAACCCACACACTAAATTCAAAGGTGAAGTTTACATCCTTACAAAAGAAGAAGGTGGACGTCACACTCCATTCTTCAACAACTACCGTCCACAATTCTACTTCCGTACTACTGACGTTACAGGTTCAATCGAACTTCCAGCAGGTACTGAAATGGTAATGCCTGGTGATAACGTGACAATCGACGTTGAGTTGATCCACCCAATCGCCGTAGAACAAGGTACTACATTCTCTATCCGTGAGGGTGGACGTACTGTTGGTTCAGGTATGGTTACAGAAATCGAAGCTTAATTCGATTTAGTTCCCAGAAGAACAATTATTTAAGTCAGACACTAAAAGAATCTTGCTTTGCGAGGTTCTTTTTTTAAAAAAATAAAAAGATAGACCTGATAAAGTCCAGATCCATCTAATAAGTTATTTTCAAGTGACTAGTTCGCTCCAAACACTAACATTCGATATAGTAGAGGTTTCACCAGCTGGAACCCATTTGTTAGTTCCTAAGTATCTAACTTCTAGTTTACGAACATTTACTATGTAAGATGCTTTTAGCCTGATGTAACCATAAGTGTAGGGTGGTACGTTATGGGATACTGAGTGATTTAAACTAAGTCAAAATCCAGACTCAGGAGCAGAAAAGCTAACAGCTGCACTTAAAGTTAGGGTAGCTCCAGCTTTTCCACCATAAGCAGTTGAACTTAGAGATCCTGATGTAGCGCTGCTCTTATAAGAGTGAGAGGAGCTAGTTCTATAGTCTGCAACACCAGTTGCATTAGAACGAGTCTGATACGTAGATT
>NZ_JUQO01000083.1 GCF_001074635.1 Streptococcus mitis | reverse complement strand
TACTCAATGAAAATCAAAGAGCAAACTAGGAAACTAGCCGCAGGCTGCTCAAAGTACAGCTTTGAGGTTGCAGATAAAACTGACGAAGTCAGCTCAAAAAACTGTTTTGAGGTTGCAGATAGAACTGACGAAGTCAGTAACATATATCTACGGCAAGGCAACGTTGACGCGGTTTGAAGAGATTTTCGAAGAGTTTCAAACATATGCAATGATTCCTGAAAGAATACAGTTAGGAGAGGGTTATGCCGATTCGAATTGATAAAAAATTACCAGCTGTTGAGATTTTACGGACAGAGAACATCTTTGTCATGGATGATCAACGTGCGGCCCACCAAGATATCCGTCCCTTGAAGATTTTAATTTTAAATCTCATGCCACAGAAAATGGTCACAGAAACCCAGTTGTTACGCCATTTGGCCAATACACCCCTGCAACTGGATATTGATTTTCTCTATATGGAAAGCCACCGTTCTAAGACAACTCGTTCAGAGCACATGGAGACCTTTTATAAAACTTTTCCTGAAGTCAAAGATGAGTATTTTGATGGCATGATTATCACGGGTGCTCCCGTTGAGCATTTACCATTTGAGGAAGTGGACTATTGGGAGGAATTTACCCAGGTGCTTGAGTGGTCTAAGACCCATGTCTATTCGACCCTTCATATCTGCTGGGGTGCTCAGGCGGGACTCTATCTGCGCTATGGTGTAGAAAAATACCAGATGGACAGTAAGTTATCAGGTATTTATCCTCAGGACACCCTAAAAGAGGGTCACCTTCTCTTTAGAGGCTTTGACGATAGCTATGTATCCCCTCATTCACGGCACACGGAGATTTCTAAGGAAGAAGTCTTAAACAAAACCAATCTCGAGATTTTATCAGAAGGACCTCAGGTTGGGGTTTCTATTTTGGCCAGTCGTGATTTACGAGAAATTTATAGTTTTGGGCATTTGGAATATGACCGTGATACCTTGGCAAAAGAGTATTTCCGAGATTGTGACGCAGGTTTAGACCCACATATTCCAGAAAATTACTTTAAAGATGATGATGTTAATCAGGTACCTTGTCTTTGTTGGTCTTCATCAGCAGCTCTCTTTTTCAGCAACTGGGTGAACTATGCCGTCTATCAGGAGACGCCTTTTGACTGGAGAAAGATAGAAGATGATGCATCTGCATATGGGTATTTATAAGAGGAATTATGACATATTTAGACGCTTTTAAATCAGGGAACTTGGTTTTACCGAGTGCCCTGCTCTTGCATTTTAAGGAACTCTTTCCTTCTAGCGACGATTTTCTGGTCTGGCAATTTTTCTATTTGCAAAATACGACAGGCTTAGATGAAATGTCCCCAAGCCAGATTGCTGAAAGGATTGGCAAGGAAATTTCGGATGTCAACCAGTCCATTTCCAATCTGACGGAAAGGGGACTGCTCCAGTATCGTACTATCGAATTAAATGGCGAAATTGAATTGCTCTTTGATGCTAGTTTGGCCTTGGAATTCTTGGATAACTTGCTTGGAGCTCCTACTTCGAGTTCAGACCAGTTGACACCTCAAAACCAGCTCAAGGATTTGGTAGAAACCTTCCAACAGGAGTTGGGACGTTTGTTGACGCCTTTTGAAATTGAGGATTTGATCAAGACACTAAAGGAAGATGGGACCAGTGCTGACTTGATTAAGGAGGCTCTTCGTGAAGCGGTTTTGAATGGCAAACCAAACTGGAAGTACATCCAGGCGATTTTGAGAAATTGGCGCCATGAAGGAATCAAGAGTGTGGCTCAAATCGAGGCCAAGCGGGCAGAAAGAGAAGCCAGCAATCCTCAGTTGACACAGGTATCTGCAGATTTCAGAAATGCTATGGATCTTTGGAAGGATTAATCCATGCAAGCAGGCTTGAAATCCGAGTAAGATTTGCAAGCTGTGTCTAATTGTGATAAAATAAATAGAAAATAAATTGAAAAAAGAGGTATGTGAAATGTCACGTAAACCATTTATCGCTGGTAACTGGAAAATGAACAAAAATCCAGAAGAAGCTAAAGCATTTGTTGAAGCAGTTGCATCAAAACTTCCTTCATCAGACCTTGTTGAAGCAGGTATCGCTGCTCCAGCTCTTGATTTGACAGCTGTTCTTGCTGCTGCTAAAGGTTCAAACCTTAAAGTTGCTGCTCAAAACTGCTACTTTGAAAATGCAGGTGCTTTCACTGGTGAAACTAGCCCACAAGTTTTGAAAGAAATCGGTACTGACTACGTTGTTATCGGTCACTCAGAACGCCGTGACTACTTCCATGAAACTGACGAAGATATCAACAAAAAAGCAAAAGCAATCTTTGCAAACGGCATGCTTCCAATCATCTGTTGTGGTGAATCACTTGAAACTTATGAAGCTGGTAAAGCTGCTGAATTCGTAGGTGCTCAAGTATCTGCTGCATTGGCTGGTTTGACAGCTGAACAAGTTGCTGTATCAGTTATCGCTTACGAGCCAATCTGGGCTATCGGTACTGGTAAATCAGCTTCACAAGACGATGCACAAAAAATGTGTAAAGTTGTTCGTGACGTTGTAGCTGCTGACTTTGGTCAAGAAGTTGCAGACAAAGTTCGTGTTCAATACGGTGGTTCTGTTAAACCTGAAAACGTTGCTTCATACATGGCTTGTCCAGACGTTGACGGTGCCCTTGTAGGTGGTGCGTCACTTGAAGCAGAAAGCTTCTTGGCTTTGCTTGACTTTGTAAAATAATCAGTAGCAAAAGCTAGGTGGAACAGCATTGAGATGTCTGTTCCATTTTTTATAGGAGAGGAAAGATTGAAAACAAAGATTGGAAAAATTGGATTAGCAAGTATCTGCTTACTAGGATTTGCAACTAGCCATGTCGTTGCAAATGAAACTGAGGTAGCAAAAACTTCGCAGGATGCAAGGACAGTTTCAAGTAGTTCAGAGCAAAATCAGTCTTCTAATAAAACTCAAACGAGCGCAGGAGTAAAGACCAATGCTTCTGCCCACTGGGAGGGGGATTATTATGTAAAGGCTGATGGTTCCAAAGCAAAGAGTGAGTGGATTTTTGATAACTACTATAAGGCTTGGTTTTATATTAAGTCAGACGGTCGTTATGCTCAAAATGAGTGGCAGGGCAATTACTACCTAAAATCAGGTGGTTATATGGCTAAGAATGAATGGGTTTATGATAACGCCTATAAGAATTGGTTTTACCTGAAGTCTGATGGTTCTTATGCTAACCAGGAATGGCATTCTGTTGGAGGTAAATGGTACTATTTTAAAAAATGGGGCTATTTAGCTAAAAGTCAATGGCAGGGAAGTTATTTCCTAAATGGTCAAGGTGCCATGATGCAAAATGAATGGCTTTATGATCCAGCCTATTCATCTTACTTCTATCTCAAGTCTGATGGTTCTTATGCAAATCAAGAGTGGCAAAAGGTAGACGGCAAGTGGTACTATTTCAAGAAGTGGGGTTACATGGCCAAAGATGAGTGGCAGGGTAACTACTATTTGACAGGAAGTGGTGCTATGGCTACTGGTGAATTAGTCATGGATGATGCTCGCTATATTTTTTCTGACTCAGGTGAGTTAAAAGAAAAGAAAGACTTGAATGTTGGCTGGGTTCACCGAAATGGCAGACGTTATTTCTTTAACCATCGTGAAGAACAAGTTGGGACTGATCAAGTTAAAAAGGTCATCGATGTCAGTGAACACAATGGTCGTATCAGTGACTGGAAAAAGGTCATTGATGATAATGGCGTTGATGGAGTCATTGTTCGTTTGGGCTATAGTGGAACTGAGGACAAGGAATTGGCTCATAATATTAAGGAGTTAAACCGTCTTGGAATTCCTTACGGTGTTTATCTCTATACTTATGCTGAAAATGAGACTGATGCTGAGAATGATGCTAATCAGACCATTGAACTCTTGAAAAAATACAAGATGAACTTGTCTTACCCTATCTACTACGATGTTGAGAACTGGGAATATGTCAATAAGAGCAAGAGAGCTCCAAGTGATACTGGAACCTGGGTCAAGATTATCAACAAGTATATGGCAACAATGAAACAGGCTGGTTATCAAAATGTGAAAGTTTATAGCTACCGTCAACTTTTACAAACTCGTTTGAATCATCCTGATATTTTGCAACATGTCAATTGGGTTGCTGCTTATACTGATGCGCTTGATTGGACAAATCCTCATTATTCAGGTGAAAAAGGATGGCAATATACCTCATCTGAATACTTAAAAGGAATTCGTGGTCGAGTTGACGTCAGCGTTTGGTATTAAGATATAAGTTTGAGAAAGGAGTGTGCAAGAAAATTGCATCCTCTTTTTCTTTATTTTGTCGCAGTTAAGAGAGGTGTAAGGGGACTGTGTTTTATTCTAAAAATTCTTAAATTATCAGTCTATTGCAACTTTTCTCATGTGAGTCATTTGGCTTGCTTTTGGTTTTCCTTAGTAGTATACTAAGATAGTAATCAGTAAGAAGTGGTTACAAATAATAATGAATGAGGTAAAAACAATGGTAGAATTGAAAAAAGAAGCAGTAAAAGATGTAACATCATTGACAAAAGCAGCGCCAGTAGCATTGGCAAAAACAAAGGAAGTCTTGAACCAAGCAGTTGCTGATTTGTATGTAGCTCATGTGGCTTTGCACCAAGTGCACTGGTACATGCGTGGTCGTGGTTTCCTTGTATGGCATCCAAAAATGGATGAGTACATGGATGCTCTTGATGGTCACTTGGATGAAATCAGCGAACGTTTAATTACCCTTGGTGGCAAACCTTACTCAACTTTGACAGAATTCCTTCAACACAGTGAAATCGAAGAAGAAGAAGGAGAATTCCGTAACGTTGAAGAAAGCTTGGAACGCGTTCTAGCTATTTATCGCTACCTCATCACTCTTTTCCAAAAAGCTTTGGATGTGACTGACGAAGAAGGCGATGATGTTACAAACGATATCTTTGTTGGTGCTAAGGCTGAACTTGAGAAAACAGTTTGGATGATTGCAGCAGAACTTGGACAAGCACCTGGTTTGTAAGAAATAGAATAATCATATAAAAATCTGTAGGATGTCTCTTACGGATTTTTTCTATTCTGTAAGCTATTCCAAACCAGTCTTTTTTTGAGTTTTTTGATAAAATAGTACTATCAGTGAAAAGGATGGAAGCATGACTAAGAAAATCGTAGCTATTTGGGCCCAGGATGAAGAGGGTGTGATTGGTAAGGACAATCGTCTGCCTTGGCATTTGCCAGCAGAACTGCAACACTTCAAAGAAACAACTCTAAATCATGCTATCTTGATGGGGCGCGTGACCTTTGATGGGATGGGGCGCCGCTTGCTTCCAAAACGGGAGACCTTGATTATGACTCGTAATCCAGAAGAAAAGATAGATGGAGTTGCTACTTTTCAGGATGTCCAGTCTGTTCTCGACTGGTATCAGGCCCAAGAAAAGAATCTCTACATTATCGGTGGGAAGCAGATTTTTCAGGCTTTTGAACCCTACCTTGATGAAGTGATTGTGACTCAAATTCATGCTCGGGTGGAGGGCGATACCTATTTCCCTGAAGAGTTTGACTTATCTCTTTTTGAGACTGTTTCAAGCAAATTTTATACCAAAGATGAGAAAAATCCTTATGATTTTACCATCCAATACCGCAAGAGAAAGGAAGTCTAATGGAACGTAGTATATTTGGTTTTTTCACAGCCATGCTGTGTTTGGTCTGTTTGCTTGCTGGGGCACAGGCTTTTCGTAAAAAGCGTTATGGACTTTCTGTCCTGCTCTGGTTAAATGCTTTTACCAATTTGGTCAATAGTATCCATGCTTTTTACATGACCTTATTTTAGATAGAATGACAGTATAGAATAGAACGGAAGGAAATCATGCCTACAAATAGGAATAATGATATGATGGTTTATTGCTCATTTTGTGGCAAAAGCCAAGAAGAAGTACAAAAAATAATCGCTGGGAACAACGCCTTTATCTGTAATGAATGTGTAGAGTTAGCCCAGGAAATCATTCGGGAGGAGTTGGCTGAGGAAGTCTTGGCAGACTTGTCTGAAGTTCCAAAACCAATCGAACTTCTCCATATCTTGAACCACTATGTAATCGGTCAAGATCGTGCCAAGCGTGCCTTGGCAGTTGCAGTTTACAACCATTACAAACGCATCAATTTTCACGATACACGCGAAGAATCAGAAGATGTGGATTTGCAGAAGTCAAACATCTTGATGATTGGTCCAACTGGTTCAGGGAAAACATTCCTTGCCCAGACCTTGGCTAAGAGTTTAAATGTACCTTTTGCCATTGCAGATGCGACAGCTCTTACTGAGGCTGGTTATGTAGGTGAGGACGTAGAAAATATTCTCCTCAAACTCCTGCAGGCTGCTGACTTTAATATCGAACGTGCAGAGCGTGGCATTATCTATGTGGATGAAATTGACAAGATTGCCAAGAAGAGTGAGAATGTATCGATTACCCGTGATGTTTCTGGTGAAGGGGTGCAACAAGCTCTTCTCAAGATTATCGAGGGAACCGTTGCTAGCGTGCCGCCTCAAGGTGGACGCAAGCATCCACAACAAGAGATGATTCAAGTGGATACTAAAAATATCCTCTTCATCGTGGGTGGTGCTTTTGATGGTATTGAAGAAATTGTCAAACAACGCCTGGGTGAAAAAGTCATCGGATTTGGTCAAAATAATAAAGCGATTGACGAAAACAGCTCTTACATGCAGGAAATCATCGCAGAAGATATTCAAAAATTTGGTATTATCCCTGAGTTGATTGGACGCTTGCCAGTCTTTGCAGCTCTTGAGCAATTGACGGTTGATGACTTGGTTCGTATTTTGAAAGAGCCAAGAAATGCCTTGGTTAAACAATATCAAACCTTGCTTTCTTATGATGATGTCGAGTTGGAATTTGACGACGAAGCCCTTCAAGAAATCGCCAATAAGGCCATCGAACGGAAGACAGGTGCGCGTGGTCTTCGCTCCATCATAGAAGAAACCATGCTAGACGTCATGTTTGAAGTACCGAGTCAGGAAAATGTGAAATTGGTCCGCATCACAAAAGAAGCTGTCGATGGAACGGATAAACCAATCCTAGAAACAGCCTAGAGGTGACTATGGAACTTAATACACATAATGCTGAAATCTTGCTCAGTGCGGCGAATAAATCCCACTATCCGCAGGATGAACTGCCAGAGATCGCTCTTGCAGGGCGTTCAAATGTTGGCAAGTCTAGCTTTATCAATACCATGCTGAACCGCAAGAATCTAGCCCGAACATCAGGTAAACCTGGTAAAACCCAGCTTCTCAATTTCTTTAATATCGACGATAAGATGCGCTTTGTGGATGTGCCTGGTTATGGCTATGCCCGTGTTTCTAAAAAGGAACGTGAAAAGTGGGGGCGCATGATTGAGGAGTACTTAACGACTCGGGAAAATCTCCGTGCGGTAGTCAGTCTAGTTGACCTTCGTCATGACCCGTCAGCAGATGATGTGCAGATGTACGAATTTCTCAAGTATTATGAGATTCCGGTTATCATCGTTGCGACCAAGGCGGACAAGATTCCTCGTGGTAAATGGAACAAGCACGAATCAGCAATCAAAAAGAAATTAAACTTTGACCCAAGTGACGACTTTATCCTCTTTTCATCTGTCAGCAAGGCAGGGATGGATGAATCTTGGGATGCAATCTTAGAAAAATTGTGAGGAAAAGAAAATGACAAAAACAATTCATACAGATAAGGCCCCAAAGGCTATCGGACCATATGTTCAAGGAAAAATCGTTGGCAACCTTTTGTTTGCTAGTGGTCAAGTTCCCCTATCTCCTGAAACTGGGGAAATCGTTGGAGAAACGATCCAAGAACAGACAGAACAAGTCTTGAAAAACATTGGTGCTATTTTGGCAGAAGCAGGAACTGACTTTGACCATGTTGTCAAAACAACTTGCTTTTTGAGCGATATGAACGACTTTGTTCCTTTTAACGAGGTTTACCAAACGGCCTTTAAAGAGGAATTTCCAGCTCGTTCAGCTGTGGAGGTAGCTCGTCTTCCTCGTGATGTAAAAGTCGAAATTGAAGTCATCGCAGAGATTGGATAAGCTAGTTGAAGTTTGGTGTTGCCAAACTTCTTTTGATATAAGGAGAAAAAGATGACAAAGAAACAACTTCACTTGGTGATTGTGACAGGGATGAGTGGTGCTGGGAAAACCGTGGCCATTCAGTCTTTCGAGGATTTGGGTTATTTTACTATTGATAATATGCCGCCAGCCCTCTTGCCTAAGTTTTTGCAGTTGGTGGAAACAAAGGAAGACGACCATAAGTTGGCCTTGGTAGTGGATATGCGTAGCCGTTCTTTCTTCTCAGAGATTCAAGCTGTTTTGGATGAGCTGGAAAATAAGGAAGAACTGGACTTTAAAATTCTCTTTTTGGATGCAGCTGATAAAGAATTGGTCGCTCGTTACAAGGAAACCAGACGGAGTCACCCACTAGCAGCAGACGGTCGTATTTTAGACGGAATCAAGTTGGAACGTGAACTCTTGGCACCTTTGAAAAATATGAGTCAAAATGTTGTGGATACGACAGAACTTACTCCACGTGAGCTGCGCAAAACCCTTGCAGAGCAGTTTTCAGATCAGGAACAAGCCCAGTCTTTCCGTATCGAAGTCATGTCTTTTGGCTTTAAATATGGAATTCCGATTGATGCAGACTTGGTCTTTGATGTCCGATTCTTGCCAAATCCCTATTATCTACCAGAACTTCGAAACCAAACGGGTGTGGATGAACCTGTTTATGACTATGTCATGAATCATCCTGAGTCAGAAGACTTTTATCAACATTTATTGGCCTTGATTGAGCCGATTTTGCCAAGTTACCAAAAGGAAGGGAAGTCCGTTTTGACCATTGCCATGGGATGTACGGGTGGACAACACCGTAGTGTGGCCTTTGCTAAACGCTTGGCGCAGGACTTATCCAAGAATTGGCCTGTTAATGAAGGGCATCGTGACAAAGACCGAAGAAAGGAAACGGTAAACCGTTCATGAGAAAACCAAAGATAACGGTGATTGGTGGAGGAACTGGGATTCCTGTCATTCTAAAAAGTCTGCGGGAAAAAGATGTGGAAATCGCTGCTATCGTAACGGTGGCGGATGATGGTGGTTCATCAGGTGAACTCCGAAAAAATATGCAGCAATTGACACCGCCAGGTGATCTTCGTAATGTCCTTGTGGCCATGTCGGATATGCCTAAGTTTTATGAGAAAGTCTTTCAGTATCGCTTTTCTGAAGATGCTGGAGCCTTTGCTGGCCATCCATTGGGCAATCTCATTATTGCAGGTCTGTCAGAAATGCAGGGTTCGACCTACAATGCCATGCAGTTGCTGAGCAAATTTTTCCACACAACTGGGAAGATTTATCCTTCCAGTGACCATCCCTTGACCCTTCATGCAGTCTTTCAGGATGGGACAGAAGTGGCTGGAGAGAGTCATATTGCAGACCATCCAGGCATGATTGACCATGTCTATGTGACCAATACCCTCAACGATGATACGCCTCTGGCTAGCCGTCGAGTAGTGCAGACCATTCTTGAAAGTGACATGATTGTCCTCGGACCTGGTTCCCTCTTTACCTCGATTTTGCCCAATATCGTGATTAAGGAAATCGGGCAGGCGCTTTTGGAAACCAAGGCAGAAATCGCCTATGTCTGCAATATCATGACCCAACGTGGGGAGACGGAACACTTTACAGATAGTGACCACGTGGAAGTCTTGCATCGTCACCTTGGCCGACCTTTTATCGACACTGTCTTGGTGAATATCGAAAAAGTGCCTCAGGAATACATGAATTCCAACCGTTTTGATGAATATTTGGTGCAGGTGGAACATGATTTTGCAGGTCTTTGTAAGCAAGTTCCACGCGTGATTTCATCCAACTTCCTCCGTCTGGAAAATGGTGGTGCCTTCCACGATGGGGATTTGATTGTGGACGAATTGATGCGCATTATAAAGGTGAGAAAATGAGTTTCACAGTAGCAGTAAAAGAAGAAATCCTAGGTCAGCACCATCTAAGTCGGCATGAATTATCTGCCATTATCAAGATGTCTGGCAGTATAGGCCTCTCGACTTCGGGCTTGACCCTGTCTGTTGTGACAGAAAATGCTAAGCTAGCTCGGCACCTCTATGAGTCCTTTCTCCATTTTTATGAAATCAAATCGGAAATCCGACACCACCAACGGAGCAATCTTCGCAAGAATCGAGTCTATACTGTTTTTACAGATGAAAAGGTGCAGGACCTGCTGAGTGATTTGCACTTGGCAGACTCCTTTTTTGGTCTTGAAACAGGTATTGACGAGGAGATTTTATCAGACGAGGAAGCAGGTCGTGCCTATCTCTGTGGTGCTTTCTTGGCAAATGGAAGCATTCGTGACCCTGAGTCAGGCAAGTACCAGTTGGAAATCAGTTCTGTTTATCTGGACCACGCGCAAGGGATTGCCTCCCTTCTTCAGCAGTTTTTACTGGATGCTAAGGTGCTTGAGCGTAAGAAGGGGGCTGTGACCTATCTCCAGCGTGCTGAAGATATCATGGACTTCTTGATTGTTATCGGGGCCATGAAGGCGCGTGATGATTTTGAGAGGGTTAAGATTTTGCGAGAAACCCGTAACGACCTCAATCGGGCCAATAATGCCGAGACAGCCAATATCGCTCGGACAGTTTCTGCCAGCATGAAGACTATCAACAATATCAGCAAAATCAAAGATATTATGGGCTTAGAAAATCTGCCAGTGGATTTGCAGGAAGTAGCGCAGTTGCGGATTCAGCACCCAGACTACTCTATCCAGCAGTTGGCAGATAGCCTCAGCACCCCTCTGACCAAAAGTGGTGTCAACCACAGACTCAGAAAGATAAATAAATTAGCCGATGAATTATAAAGACATAAAACACCTCTTTCTTGACAATTGAACAGAACATGTGAGATAATAAATAAGAATTGAGAAGTTCTAGCATTTTAGTGCTAAAACAGAAATCCCCTAGGTACTGCAATACCAAGGGGATTTTTTCTGGGTTAGATAGCACTAACCAGGAAAGTTACTTGTCGAAGTGATCGTCTAACCAACGAGTCACCAGCCATGAGATGATACTCTCGATGACTGCGATAAGTACTATTTTGAGAAGTTCTAGCATCTGTAATACCTCCTTTTCCAAGGCGTATCGTTAGTGCCATCGTTATTATATCACATGCTCTATCAATTTGATAGGACATTTTTGCTTTTTGAAAAAGAAGGGGAAAGGCAAAAAGCAATGTCATTAAGTTAAGAAATTTAGCTCTTTAAAATCAAAAACGCATAATATCAGATATTGAAAACCGTGATACTATGCGTTTTATTGTGAGAAAATTTATTTCATTTTCTCCTGAAATTGAGTTTTTACCCAGTCTCTAATGAGTTATTTCCAAGTGACCAGTTCGCTCCAAACGCTAACATTCGATATAGTAGAGGTTTCACCAGCTGGAACCCATTTGTTGGTGCCTAAGTATCTAACTTCTAGTTTACGAACGTTTACTGTGTAAGATGCTTTTAGTCTAATATAACCATAAGTGTAGGGTGGTACGTTATGGGAGACTGAGTGATTTAAACTAAGTCCAGCTCCAGACTCCGGAGCAGAAAAGCTAACACCTGCACCTACAGTCAGAGTAGCTCCAGCTTTTCCACCATAGGCAGTTGAACTTACAGGACCTGATGTGGTGCTTTTCTTGTAAGAGTGAGAGTATTTAGTTCTATAGTCTGCAACACCAGTTGCATTAGAACGAGTCTGATACGTAGATT
>NZ_JUQO01000082.1 GCF_001074635.1 Streptococcus mitis | reverse complement strand
CAAAGATATTAATCTTTCCAATAAGACACTCCATATTATAGGAAAGGGTAAGAAAGAACGTATCCTATTTTTAGGAGATCAAACAACCTTCAATTTATTAGAAACATATATAAATAAAAACGGAAAGGAATCTAATGATTTCCTATTCCCAGGGAAACATTCGCCTAAACCATTGTCAGAGCAAAGTGTACGTTTAATTTTAAAGAGAATCGTTGAACAAAATAGCTTATCTAAAACTATTACACCACATATGTTTAGACATAGCTTTGCAACAATGCTTCTAGATAATGATGTAGATATTCGATACATTCAACAAATTCTTGGACACAGTTCTATATCAGTCACACAAATCTATACTCACGTATCTCATTCAAAACAAAAAGAAATACTTAGTTCTTTTAATCCTATGTCAGTGGTTCATTCTGAAATCGAGTAAGAGACATTTCCGGAGCTTACAGTTTACTTCATCTTAAATTAATGTTTGTAGTTCGACTTCAGTTAATAGATTTTATACTCAACAAAAGCAAAAAGCATACAAAACTCCACTTTGAATCAGCATTTATACTAGATTCCGTATTAAGAACTCCATAATTGTTTTTCTAAAATATAACTTTCAAATATCCTTAAATATAGATGAGGAAAAACTCAATCTCAGAAGAAAATGGAGTAAATCTTCCTACAAGAAAACGCATAGTATCAAGTTTCATACTATGCGTTTTTCTGATTTTAAAGACTTTTTTTATCCTAAATAGACTATATTTTAAAATTCGTTTTCTAACCACCATTTCGATTAGTTAAATCTTTCAATCTTTCTTCTCCAGATTTAAGCATTTCTTTCTCCACTTGATTCCATTCTCCAAATAGTAAGTCATGAAGAACGGTTGCTGCTGAAGTTGTATTTTCTTTTGAATCATATACACAA
>NZ_JUQO01000081.1 GCF_001074635.1 Streptococcus mitis | reverse complement strand
ATAAACTTATTTTGATGCTTTGTATAGTGATAATAAATTGTTATCGGTAGGAGAATGAAAGTGAATGACAAAGTAGATTTAGTTGAAATAGAAAAGTTTTATAATGAACATGAAGTTATCTGGTATAACAGTTGGTATAGATATACGAATAAGTCAATTGAATTATTTTTACAGAAAAATTGTAGTTTTTCTAATGAGGAAATTATTCTAAATGCAGGATCAGGAGGGAATACTTACGGGCTATCAGGGAACACAATCCATATGGATATTGCTGAAAAAACATTAAGTACAATTTCTAATAAAATTATTGGAAATATAGAGAATATTCCTGTTAACGACGAGTACTTTAATCATATTATCTGTGTAGGTTCTGTGATAAATTATTGTGATGCCAGCAAAGTGATTAGTGAATTTGAGCGTGTGTTAAAAGTTGATGGTACTTTATATTTAGAATTTGAACCTAGCAATAGTTTTGAGTATTTTGGAAGTAATAAATATAAAAAATCCGTCTCTATAATTGAAACGGATTACTTAAAGACTAGACATCGTAATTGGATCTTTTCTATAAAATATATTGAAAATTTATTGAAATCACAAGGATTTCAAATTAATAAAAAACAGCAATTTCATATAATAAGTTCTATCATTCTGAGAATAACAAATAACTACGATTTTGCAGCAAAGTTCACTAGACTAGATAAGATTTTTAAATTTTTTCCAGGGATCCGAAACTGTTCTAGTAATATAATTTTGAAATGTACTAAAATTCACTAGACAGTATCTTTCTTTAGTAAGAACGGGAGTATGCTAACGATTATGCTAGAAATTCCACCAATTAATGGGGTAAAGATTGTAGTTGTATCAATTCCAAAATAATTAAATACTTTATAATACATAATGATAATAATTGGAAAAATGAATATTGATATAAACATAGATGTTAAACTATGGTTTAGTTTCTTTTTAGGTGTAGGTAGCTTTTCAATGCTACCTGCACTTTTGATTTTATCTTTATGAACTTCAATAAACTGCAATGGTTCAGGTAACTCTTCAAGTTTATTTTGAATATTAGCAAAAGTATTTTGTATTTGCTTATTGTAACGTAGTCTTTCACTTTCACTAAAAAACGGTGTATACCAATTTATATAGTATTCAAAATATAAAGATTGAATAATTCTAATATAAGTCTCTTTGGGAATCGTCTTTATGTTAGTATTTGAATTAATCATTAATTTAGCATCGAAGCTGCTGAACTCATTATCAATCCCTAAAGGTGGTGTATGGTAATCAGCATCTATAGTGAAAAAATTCTCTATTAATAGAATAGTTTTAAATATTTTACTCTCATCGTCAACTTCAACTCCGTTATTCTTATTACTGATTTCACAAATGAAATATGTGACCTCTAATAAACTGGATATAAACATTCTCAGTTCATTTAAATAGCTAAGGTAAGTATTATTTTTTCTGTATGCATCTTCAACAGCTATATACTCAATTACAACTGTTTTAGTGGAGCTTAAGTATGTACACATTGCTAAGCCAATATTTGTATCGTTTAGAAAGAGAGAGAAAAAGTAGCTCTCAAATTCTACAGTTTTATTATCTAACCAATATGTTAGCTCATTTGTGTTTGTTCTAATGTCTGAAGGAGTAACTCTTGCATAAATTTTAACGGAATCAATATAGTCAACATCGGATGATGACTTAATTAACTTAATTTTGTAATTATTTTCAAGATATTGGTTGCTCATTTTTCAATCTCCTACCGATAACAATTTATTATCACTA
>NZ_JUQO01000080.1 GCF_001074635.1 Streptococcus mitis | reverse complement strand
CTTTTTCGTATTTTACTGGGGATGGGATTGTTTCTACTTCTACTTTATCTTTCACCCCATCTTTCTTGAACACTTCATCAAGTGTATTTTTAGTAGTCTGTCCTGTATCAGGATCTTTCATACTCACAGTTGTTGACTTAATGATGTCATCTCCGCGTTTACTATATACAGCAGTTTCTCCAACTTTTTCTACAGATTTAACTGTTGTAATTTTTTTATCTTGATAACCTGTCCCATCTAAAGAAATTCGTTTCCCAGATATAAACTCTGATCGTCTATTAATCATATCGGCTTCAAAATAAGAACGTGAACTATGACCTCCACTGGTTCGTCCAACATTTATAACAACATCACTATCATTGCTGACACCTTTTCTTATCGTCGAATCATTATCAACAATATAATGAGTCAATTTCCCTGACTTAGCTATTTTTTTACTGTCTAAACCTTTCTGCCAAAATTCACGTTTGGAAACCAAACTTGTCACTACTTTTGGGGCATTAAATGTTGTTCCTTTTTTTAATACATTATTATAAAAGTTTCTATAAGCCAGCTGTTCTTTAGTAGACATGACTCTGCTGTCAGAATATGCCAACTGATAGGCTTCAACCATTGCCCGTTGTACTAAATATCCTCCTAAAGAATGGCCTGTCAAATAAAGATTGGTAATACTCTTATCTTTAGCTAGTTCACGCATGATATTTTCTGCATCTATCCCCTGTTGAGGATTTCCTCCGGTCCCCAGAGTTATATCTGCTTTAATATCTTTCACATCACTTGTTCCACGAAATGCTAACACTTGTGCAGTTCCATTTGGTAAATATAAGAAATCACTCTTAGTTTCATACAAGACAGCATCTAGTCCGCTAGAGGTATGATAACTTTTTTTCCTTTCCCAATAAGGCCCCAACTCCCTATTCATCATCATGTATTCATAGCGTGGTTTACTTTCGCCTTTCTTTTTGTATAAATCCGCCTCTGTTAATTGCTTCTTATTATTTAAAACTTTATCAATATAATCATCATCACGGTAGGACAATTCCATGAACATAATCATATCGCGCTCACTGACATTCCATTTTAATTTTTCATCTGACTTTTCGTCACTATCAATAATACCATCACCATCAGTATCTTCTAACATAGGATGACTATTATAGCCTACATACTTTTTCCCGTCTTTTTCATAAATATAAAGTTCTTCTTTATCCTTCAAGTAGTCATTATCTGTATAAGCTTCTGGACTTAATTGAGGGCCGTTTAACAATAAACTATCAAGCTTATTACCTTCTGAACCGATTACTCCTGCTTTTATTTGCTTAGCATACTCATCAGTTAATTCATACTTTTTAACCTCGGAAGGATTTGATGCTGCTCTCACCGCTGGAGTGCTTGATCTGTCTTCACCCGCCACGGAAGCCCTGGTGGTCAAGCTATTATTTTCCTTATCCCCAGATGTGACGGGTTCTGTAGTCCTTGTAGATCCTATTGGAACATCTCTGGTATCTAACTCAGAAGAAGTATTATTTTGATTACCTGGTATAGGTTGCACTTCTTCTCTTTTCTCCACAGAAGGTAGAGAATTTTCCGTAGAAGCAAGCACTCCCTGAGATGGTGTAAACAAGGCAATTCCTATTAATACAGAAGCCACTCCAACAGAAAACTTTCGAATCGAAAAACGTTGACGTTTATTAAAAATATCTTTCATTTTACCAACTTTCTTTCTAACTATTTTTTACAAAATAGAGGGTTCTAATATTTTGCCTTGACAGAAAACTAGATCATTTCTTGACTAAAATTTTAGAGCTTTTCCTCTACTTGATTATAAGCTACTACATTGATTTCTAATCATAGAAAAATGGATTGCTTAATATTACTAAAATATCAGTAAAATATAAAAAAATGTAAATATTTTACTTTCAACACTGCCATTATACCATAAAAAATCATAACACTCATGTGTTTTAAAAAAGGTTTGTCAAAAAGTTTTCAAAATCAAAAAACGCATAATATCAGGTCTTGAAAACCTTAATACTATGCGTTTTATCTTATATAATTTACTAGATTTGCAACTACTATTGGATTTTTATCCAACTCTGTCAAATCTAGATTTTTTCTTCTTTGATATCAATCACAATCTCTTCTGATTCATCAAAAGTTTCGGCCTTTTCTTGCCATTGCTCCTTGAAATTATTGAATTGATTTTTTGATGCTTCTGTCGCTTGACGGGCACATGATTTGGCTTGAGCAAGTACACTGTCCACAGTGATTTCACCTGACTCAACCTGTTCTTTGGTTTTCAGAACAAAATCTATAGCCTGATCCTTAACTTCTGTCAGTTTTTCACAGACCTGCTCCTTGGCATACTCAGGATCTTCTCTCAAATCATCTAGAAAATCTTGAGCCTGACTGCAAACTTGTTTGCCCTTATCGCTTGTTAAAAACAAGGCAAGAGCTGCACCTGAAACGGTTCCTAAAAGGATTGAGGATAATTTACCCATAAGGATTCTCCTTTGTTATTTTTTGAAAAATTTACTTGCAAGACGAAGAGCTGACAAACTTGCACCAGTCTTGAGTGTTTTTGAACCAGCTGATGAAGCTTTCTTGCTCAAGACACGCGCATGGTCATTAAGGTCTGAAACAGATAGAGATAAATCTGCAACAGCACTAAAGAGTGGATCAATCGTTGCTACCTTGACATTGATATCATCTGCCAAGACATTGACCTTAGCCAGCAATTCATTGGTATGATGTAAGGTCACATCTACATCTGAAGTCAAGGTTTTAATCGTCTTCTCTGTTTCATCAATAACACGGCCAAGCTTTTGTACAGTAATGATAAGATACACTAAAAAGACAATCAAAGCAAAGGCTACAAGAATATATGCAACTTCTAACATTTAATTTTCCTCCTCTGAAATATAGTAAGGGGCCTTCTTTCGATTTTGATATAGAATGATAAAAATACCCAGTCCGATAAGGACAACTGAAAGCCATTGAGACACTCGAAGGCCAAAGAACATGAGACTATCTGTCCGCATGCCTTCGATGACCATACGACCGAAACCATACCAAATCAGGTAGAAAGCAGTGATATGACCTCGTCTGAGACTCTTCCATTTTCGTCTGAATATCAGAATCAAGGCAAAGCCAAGTAGATTCCATAGAGACTCATAAAGGAAGGTCGGTTGACGGTAGCTCCCCTCAATATACATCTGGTCACGAATAAAGCCAGGTAGATAATCCAGATTATCCACTGCTGCACCATAGGCTTCTTGGTTAAAGAAATTACCCCAACGCCCCAAACTTTGGGCAATCATGACGCTAGGTGCCGCGATATCTAGGAAATCCCAAGTGTTGATAAGTTTGCGATCAGCAAAGATATAGAGTACAAGGGCACCAGTTATCAAACCACCGTAGATGGCCAAACCACCATTCCAAATGGCAAAAATCTCTCCTACATTCTGACTATAGTAATCCAAACGGAAAATGACATAGTAGAGACGAGCTCCTAAAATAGCCAAGGGAAAGGCTACTAAGATAAAATCTAAAATATCGTCTGGTATGATCTTCTTTCTAGGCGCTTCTTTCATGGTCAAATAAACCGCAAGAATCAAGCCTGTCACAATACACAAGGCATACCAACGAATGGCTAGGGGGCCTAGTTGAATAGCAATTGGATCAAGCATTTGGCACCTCATTTCGAGCGATGAGACTTGTCAGCCGTTCTTCGAACAAACGGGTCGCATCAAAGCCCATTTCCTTGGCACGATAATTCATGGCAGCTGCCTCAATCACGACAGAAATATTACGACCTGTTTTAACTGGAATGCGGATACGAGGAATGGCTACACCAGAAATTTCAAGTTCCTCTGGATTGTTGCCAAGACGATCAAAAGTTTTATGCGTATCGTAATTTTCCAAATAGACAGCAAGCTGAACCTGTGAAGAATCCTTGACCGCACTCGCACCGTAGAGACTCATAACATCGATAATCCCAACCCCACGAATTTCAATCAGGTGTCTCAAGATTTCAGCCGGTTCACCCCAAAGAGTAATCTCATCCTTGGCAAAGATATCGACCCGGTCATCAGCTACCAAGCGGTGACCACGTTTGACAAGCTCTAGACCTGTCTCACTCTTACCGATTCCACTATCGCCCTGAATCAAGACACCCATTCCATAGATATCCATCAAGACACCGTGCACACTGGTCCGTTCTGCCAAACGAGAATCCAGATAACTAGATAACTCTCCAGACAAACGACTAGTAGCTGTACGGCTGGTTAAAATAGCAATCTTACATTCTCTGGCTGCCTTTAACATCTCCTCTGGAACCACCAAACCACGGGCAACAATGACCGCAGGTGTCTCAGGTAGAAACATTTTTTTCAAAACTTCATAACGGCTGTTAGAAGGCATGCTAATCAGATAAGACCACTCCTTCATCCCCAAGAGCTGGATCCGCTCTGGCGTATAGTAGTCAAAATAACCTGTCATTTCAAGACCAGGTCGCGTAATATCCGCTGTATTGATTTCCTTTTCAAGCAATTCTGGTTCGCCATAGACAATGTCTAGTCTAAGCTTTTCAATCACTTCTTTTACTAAAACCGACATCATTTCCTCCTTCAATCGAGTTCTTTTTACTATTATATCAAATTGTAGGAGGAAGTTTCAGATTTTTGCAGGCTTTGGAGTATTTATTTATACTCAATGAAAATCAAAGAGCAAACTAGGAAACTAGCCGCAGGTTGCT
>NZ_JUQO01000079.1 GCF_001074635.1 Streptococcus mitis | reverse complement strand
CAAAGAGCAAACTAGGAAGCTAGCCGCAAGCTGTACTTGAGTACGGTAAGGCGACGCTGACGTGGTTTGAAGAGATTTTCGAAGAGTATGATTTTGTGAGAGATGAGTCAGATACGGGACAGGCAATCCAGACTTCCACAGGCAACTATAACCATGTTGCCATTTGTTTGGATGGGATGATTTACCACGCTAGTGGAAAAGCGGGTGTTGTCTGTCAGGAACCAGCAGACTTCTTTGAGCCCAATCACTTGTACGACCTTTATGTCTACCCAGAAATGGATATCCATTCGGTGGAGGAAAGAGCTTTCAAACATCTTGGAGCTCCTTATAATGCTTCTTTCTATCCAGATGAAGCTGGTTTTTACTGTTCCCAGTACATAGCAGAAATCCTACCGATTTTTGAAACCATTCCTATGAAATTTGGGGATGGGACTCAGGAGATTAGTGATTTTTGGAGAGAGTATTATAGAGAACTAGGTCTTCCTGTTCCTCTGAACCAAGCTGGGACCAATCCTAGTCAGTTGGCAACATCGCCTCTGTTAGAAAGTAAAGAAAGGAATCTTCATGATTCAGATTTTTAATCCATCTCGTTTGACGAGACAGCCATTTTTTAGAGAATTGATCCGCTATCTGGACCAGCATGAGGATGTTATTTTGCGAGAAATTAAGGCTCAATTTCCAGATGTAGCAGTTGACAAACTCATGGAAGAGTATATAAAGGCAGGCTTGATTCTACGAGAAAATAAGCGTTATTATCTCAATCTTCCTATGCTTGAATCACTCGATAGTCTCGAACTGGATCAAGAGATTTTTGTCAGCGAAGCTAGTCCGGTCTATCAAGCTTTGTTACAGAAGAGTTTTGAGACGGAATTGCGTAATCAAACCAATGCAGCTATTTTAGTTGAAAAGACAGACTTTGCGCGCACTAAAATGACCCTTTCTAATTATTTCTATAAGGTCAAACATCAGTATCCTTTGACAGAAAAACAGCAGGAACTTTATGACATTTTAGGAGATGTTAATCCTGAGTATGCTCTCAAATACATGACAACTTTTTTGTTGAAATTTCTCAAAAAAGACCAGCTTATGCAGAAACGCCGTGATATCTTTGTGGACAGTTTAGTTGTACTAGGTTATATTGTTCAAAATGAAGATGGAAAGTATGAGTTGGCTATCGATTTTGATAAGGAAAGATTAACTTTCTACTTGGCGTGATTTCTTGTTTCTGAGCACATTGTTTGACTTTCCTTAGTATTCGGTATAAACTATATGTAACCGGTAACACATATCGGAATAAACTAAAGGAGACAATCATATGTCACTTGAAAACAAATTGGAACAAGCAACAGGCGCTATCAAAGAAGGATTTGGTAAAGTTACTGGGGATAGCAAGACAGAACTTGAAGGAGCTGTTGAAAAAACAGTTGCTAAGGCAAAAGACGTTGTAGAAGACGCTAAAGGTGCTGTAGAAGGTGCCGTTGAAGGTTTGAAAAACGCTTTTAAATAAAAATAGAAAAAATCAAGGGTTCTATTCCCTTGATTTTTTACTATCTTATAAATAATTTTCTGCGACGGCTGCATCTCCAGGATAGGATTCTTTCTTGCCTTGGACGATTTGGTAGCAATCGGCACCCTTACCGGCGATAATAACTGCATCTAATTCGTGATTTGTGATAGCCATAGCTGCCTTGATGGCTTCTTGGCGATCCGCAATTTTTTCAACAGGATGATCGATATAGCTACTAATTTCATCCGCAATGGCCATTGGGTTTTCGTAGTTGGGGTCATCAGCAGTCAGAAAGACTTGAATCTCAGGATGTTGATTAAGGAGGAGGCCAAAGTCCTTACGACGGCTTTCTCCTTTATTTCCTGTCGAACCCAGAACCAGAGCAATTTTTCCAGTTTGATGAGTTTCAACCACATTGATGAGTTTTTTGAGACTATCACCATTGTGGGCATAGTCGATGAAGACCTTGGCTCCATTTTTCTGAGTGAGGACTTCCATACGACCAGGAACGCGGGTTGCAGCAATTCCTTTTTTGATGTCCTCAAGACTAGCTCCGAGACGGAGGCAAGCAAGTCCAGCAGCAACGGCATTTTCTTGGTTGAAGTGACCAATCAGTTGGATATCATAATCACCAGCCAGTTTCCCACTAGCTGAAAAGCTAAAGGCTTTGGAATTCTCGATTTGATTATTTGATTGGCTACCATAGAAATCATGGTCTTGATCTGCCACTTGTTCTTTCAAGACAGAAAAGTGGTCCATGTCACTGTTAACGATGACTGCTCGGCTATTTTCCATCAAGAGACGCTTGTGGTAGAAGTAGTCTTCAAAGCTAGGGTGTTCAATCGGGCCGATATGGTCGGGGCTGATATTGAGGAAAACTCCCACATCAAAGGTTAGACCATAGACACGTTTGACCAGATAGGCTTGACTGGAGACTTCCATGATGAGGTGGGTACGGTCATTTTGTACAGCTTGATGCATCATATCAAAGAGGTCAATACTCTCAGGAGTTGTCAATGCAGATTTAAAGAAAGTCTTGCCATCTAGAGTTGTGTTCATGGTCGACAACATTGCAGGTCGGTGACTTTGAGATAAAATGTTATAGGCGAAATAGGCTGCTGTTGTCTTACCCTTAGTACCAGTAAAGGCAAGGAGTTTAAGTTTTTTCTGTGGATTGCCATAAAACTCCATGGCAATCAAACTCATGGCTTTCTTGATATCACTGACGATAATAGCAGGAATACCAACCTCATAGTCTTTTTCAGCCACATACCAACCGAGGTCTTGAGAGATGGCAGAAATCAGGAATTCCTTCTTAAAGGCAGCACCTTTGACGAAAAAGAGGCTCTTTTCTTTGGCCTTACGACTGTCATAGCAGATACTGTCAAATACGACATGGCTGTAGTTGTAGTGATAATGTCCTTGGTCGATAATCTCGCGGAAGAGACCATCTTTCTTTAATATATCTAATACGGTTTCAATCTTAATCATACTTTCTATTGTAAACCGAAAGTCGCAAATTTACAAGTAACAAGGAAAAGTTTATAATGGAAGATAAGGAGTTTTTCCTAGTTATCAAAATTGAATGAGGAATCTATGTCGCACGAAAACAATCACCAGCAGGCCCAGATGTTACGGGGGACTGCTTGGCTAACGGCTAGTAACTTTATCAGTCGCCTACTCGGGGCTATTTATATTATCCCATGGTACATCTGGATGGGGTCTTATGCAGCTACGGCCAATGGTCTCTTTACCATGGGTTATAATATCTATGCCTGGTTCTTGCTGGTTTCAACAGCAGGGATTCCAGTTGCGGTGGCCAAGCAAGTTGCCAAGTATAATACCATGCGAGAAGAAGAGCATAGCTTTGCCCTGATTCGGAGCTTTTTAGGATTTATGACAGGACTAGGCCTCGTTTTTGCTTTAATCTTGTATGTCTTTGCTCCTTGGCTAGCAGACTTGTCTGGCGTGGGCAAAGACTTGATCCCAATCATGCAAAGCTTGGCTTGGGGAGTCTTGATTTTCCCATCTATGAGTGTTATCCGAGGATTTTTCCAAGGGATGAATAACCTCAAACCTTATGCCATGAGCCAAATCGCTGAGCAGGTCATTCGTGTTATCTGGATGCTCTTAGCGACCTTTATCATTATGAAGCTCGGTTCAGGAGATTACCTAGCAGCCGTTACCCAATCCACCTTTGCTGCCTTTGTCGGCATGGTAGCTAGTTTTGCAGTTTTGGTCTATTTCCTTGCTCAAGAAGGGTTACTCAAAAGAGTCTTTGAAACAGGAGATAAGATTAACAGCAAGCGTCTTTTGGTTGATACCATTAAGGAAGCTATTCCTTTTATCTTGACTGGTTCGGCTATTCAGCTTTTCCAAATCTTGGACCAAAATACCTTTATCAATAGCATGAAGTGGTTTAGCAACTACAGTAATGAAGACTTAATTGTCATGTTTTCTTATTTTTCTGCCAACCCAAATAAAATCACGATGATTTTGATTTCTGTTGGGGTTTCAATTGGGGGTGTCGGTTTACCACTTTTGACTGAAAACTATGTCAAGGGGGACTTGAAGGCAGCTTCTCGTCTCGTTCAGGACAGCATTACCATGCTTTTTGTATTCCTGTTACCAGCAACGGTTGGAGTGGTTATGGTAGGAGAACCTTTATATACAGTCTTCTATGGCAAGCCAGATAGTTTGGCTATGGGCTTGTTTGTCTTTGCAGTTTTGCAGTCTACTATTTTAGGTCTGTACATGGTCTTGTCTCCAATGCTTCAGGCCATGTTCCGCAACCGCAAGGCTGTTCTCTATTTTATCTATGGTTCCATTGCCAAGCTAGTCTTGCAAATACCTACCATCGCCCTCTTCCACAGTTATGGTCCTTTGATTTCCACAACCATCGGTCTTATTATTCCTAACGTCTTGATGTATCGGGATATTTGTAAGGTAACTGGTGTTAAGCGCAAGGTGATTTTGAAACGAACCATTTTAATCAGTTTGTTAACTATTTTCATGTTTCTAGTAGTAGGGACATTGCAGTGGATTTTAGGATTTGTCTTCCAACCAAGTGGACGTTTGTGGAGTTTCCTATATGTAGCCCTTGTCGGTGCCATGGGTGGAGGAGTATACGGAGTCATGAGTCTTCGTACCCGTCTATTGGACAAGGTGATTGGACAAGCCCAAGCTAATCGCCTACGAGCAAAATTAAAAATTTCTTAAAAAAATAATTTATAAATAAAATGAATAAGTTGAGTTTTTTTAAAATCAAAACACTCTCTTATTCATTTTTTATTGTTAGAATTGGATATGAAATGTAAAACAGAGAATAAATAATGAAAGTAATTGAATTTTATGTCAAAAAACACTTGACTAAAAAGTAGTTAGTTTGTATAATAAAACAAATATTTAAATCAGGAGGTTCTGGAAATGAAAAAGTCTAAGGCCAAGTATGCAACGCTTGCAGGTATCGTGTTAAGTGCAGGTATTTTATTAAGCGCGTGTGGAAATTCTAGCACAGGATCAAAAACCTATAACTATGTTTATTCAAGTGATCCATCTAGTTTGAACTATCTAGCAGAAAACCGTGCAACAACAAATGATATTGTGACCAATCTGGTAGATGGTCTCATGGAAAATGACCAATACGGGAACTATGTTCCATCCTTGGCAGAGGATTGGAGTGTTTCTAAGGACGGTTTGACCTATACCTACAAACTTCGTAAGGATATTAAGTGGTATACTTCAGATGGGGAAGAATATGCTCCTGTAACTGCCCAAGATTTTGTGACAGGTTTGAAATATGCGGCTGATAAAAAATCAGAAGCCTTGTACTTAGTGCAAGAATCTGTTGCTGGTTTAGATGACTATATCACTGGTAAAACAACAGACTTTTCAACTGTCGGAGTCAAGGCTCTTGATGACCAAACCGTTCAATATACTTTGACACGACCAGAATCTTACTGGAACTCAAAAACAACCTCAACCATTCTCTTCCCAGTCAATGCGGATTTCTTGAAATCAAAAGGGGATGATTTTGGGAAGGTAGACCCATCTAGCATTTTGTACAATGGACCTTTCTTGATGAAATCCTTTGTTTCAAAATCGGTCATCGAATACAAGAAAAATCCTAACTACTGGGATGCTAAAAATGTCTTTGTAGATGATGTCAAATTGACTTATTTTGATGGTAGTGACCAAGATGCGTTAGCACGTAATTTTACTGAAGGTGTTTATAGCTATGCTCGTCTCTATCCAAACAGTTCAAGCTTCGAAGGGATCAAAGAAAAGAATAAGGACAATATCATCTATAGCATGCAAGATGCTACTTCTTACTTCTTAAACTTCAATTTAGATAGAAAATCTTATAAATTCACTTCCAAGACAAGTGATGCTGAAAAGAAATCGACTCAAGAAGCGGTTCTTAACAAGAACTTCCGTCAAGCCATTAATTTTGCCTATGACCGTACAGCTTACGGGGCCCAATCTCAAGGAGAAGAGGGGGCAACTAAGATTTTGCGTAACCTCGTCGTTCCTCCAAACTTCGTAAGTATCAACGGAAAAGACTTTGGTGAAGTAGTAGCCTCTAAGATGGTCAACTATGGTAAGGAATGGCAGGGAATCAACTTTGCAGATGCCCAAGATCCATACTACAATCCAGAAAAAGCTAAAGCTAAATTTGCTGAAGCTAAGAAAGAACTCCAAGCCAAAGGAGTTCAATTCCCTATACACTTAGATAAAACTATAGATTTGGCTAATAAGGCTGAAATTCAAGGAATTAATTCCATGAAGCAATCAATAGAATCTGTCTTAGGTGCAGATAATGTTGTGATTGATGTTCATCAACTTTCTACAGAGGACTATGATAGTTCAGGTTATCTTGCTCAAACTGCAGCTCAGAAGGATTATGATCTTTACAATGGTGGTTGGACTGCAGACTATCAAGATCCTTCAACCTATCTTGACGTCTTTAACGTTAATTCTGGTGGTTTGATGCAAAATCTAGGTATAGAGCCAGGTGAAGCCAATGACAAGGCCAAGGCTGTTGGGCTGGATGTCTACACTCAAATGTTGGAAGAAGCTAATAAGGAGCAAGATCCAGCTAAACGTTATGAAAAATATGCAGATGCCCAAGCTTGGTTAGTAGATAGCTCTCTAGCAATTCCAAATGTTTCACTAGGCGGAACACCAACATTGAGAAAAATTGTTCCTTTCTCAACACCATATTCATTGGCTGGTAATAAAGGGGTTGAATCATATAAATACCTCAAATTACAAGATAAGACAGTTACAAAAGACGAATATGAAAAAGCCAAAGAAAAATGGTTGAAAGAAAAAGAAGAATCTAATAAAAAAGCCCAAGAAGAATTGGCAAAACATGTGAAATAGGGATTTTTCAAGAAAAACGATGGTTTCGAAAGAAGCTGTCGTTTTTTATAGAATGATGGCAAATTTGGGCTGAAAGTGTTTACATTTTTTAATTGGTTTACTGAATTTATGTTATAATGAATATAACAAAAACATGAGGAACTATTTTCGAAAGTCTCTTCCAGCGTTAATGGAAGTATGCACATGTTAGGATGATTTTATAGGAGGGATGCTGTCTACTAAAAAAGTAAGATAAAACGTAACAAATGATAAGTTCTTCGTTTATGTGAAGAGTTCTTATCTGCCTATTTACTAATCGTTATGGAGGTATCATCATGGTCGCTATTATGGAGTTTGCAACAGAAAAACAGATTGCATCATTTCTTTCAACTTGTCGCATTGAAGGGCAAAAGAATTTTCTGATGGCTTTCAAGAAAAAGACATTGTTGAAATCCTTTATTGATTTTTTCATTATAGGAGGTAGTTACTATGTTCAGTCGAGTGTGAAGCCTAAGATTCTGGCATTCACACCTAAGGGAATCTACTTGATGGACATTAGTGATGTAACAGAAAATCATTCTAATCAAGTCGTAGAGATGCCTTGGAATCAAGTTCAAGATTTTACTTATAAGCCAGTCTTGAATACAGTTAGGCTGAATTGGAACTATCAAAATGAAGACTATATTTTTTCCGTGGATGTCGGTCAGATTGGTCAGCATGTGGGCAAATACCAATTTAACAAAGACCATTATGACTATTTAGCCCAACAGGATTTCTTTCAGTCAAAGTAAACTCTAGCAATCATTTTCACAAAAGAATCTGGAAGCTTTTCTGGATTCTTTTTAGCTTTACTAGCTAATACTCAATGAAAATCGAAGAGCAAACTAGGAAGCTAGCCGCAAGCTGTACTTGAGTACGGTAAGGCTACGCTGACGTGGTTTGAAGAGATTTTCGAAGAGTATAAGTCTATAGTTTTAAACTATAACTAGCTCTTGAAAAGAAGAAAATGAGTTGATGAAAATAAGTGGTACAATAGTTACTATAGATTTGGAGGTATTGTATGAGCAAGGAATTACACATCAACACAATTTTGGCCCAGGCGGGTATTAAGTCAGATAAAGCGACAGGTGCTTTGGTGACACCGCTTCATTTTTCAACGACCTATCAGCATCCAGAGTTTGGTAAATCTACTGGATTTGACTATACGCGCACTAAAAACCCAACTCGCAGTAAGGCGGAAGAAGTCTTGGCGGCTATTGAGTCAGCAGACTATGCCCTAGCGACTAGCTCAGGTATGTCAGCTATTGTACTGGCCTTTAGTGTCTTCCCAGTAGGAAGTAAGGTTTTGGCTGTCCGTGACCTTTACGGTGGTTCTTTCCGCTGGTTCAATCAAGTGGAGCAGGAAGGCCGTTTCCATTTTACCTATGCCAATACAGAAGAAGAGTTGATTGCCGAGTTAGAAAAGGACGTGGATGTTCTCTATATCGAAACCCCAACCAATCCCTTGATGTTGGAATTTGATATCGAAAAACTAGCAAAATTAGCTCATGCTAAGGGTGCCAAAGTGGTGGTGGACAATACCTTCTACAGCCCTATCTACCAACGTCCGATTGAAGATGGAGCAGATATCGTTCTTCATTCAGCAACCAAGTATCTAGCAGGGCACAATGATGTCTTGGCTGGAGTGGTTGTGACCAATAGTTTAGAACTATACGAGAAGCTATTTTACAATCTCAATACGACAGGGGCAGTCTTGTCTCCATTTGACAGTTATCAATTGATTCGTGGTCTCAAGACCTTGTCTCTTCGTATGGAGCGCTCAACAGCTAACGCCCAAGAAGTGGTCGCCTTTTTGAAGGATTCTCCAGCAGTTAAGGAAGTTCTCTATACTGGGCGTGGAGGTATGATTTCCTTTAAAGTAGCCGATGAAACACGCATTCCTCATATTTTGAACAGTCTCAAGGTCTTCTCTTTTGCGGAAAGTTTGGGTGGAGTGGAAAGTCTTATTACTTATCCAACGACACAAACTCACGCTGATATTCCAGCAGAAGTGCGTCATTCTTACGGTTTGACAGATGACCTCTTGCGTTTGTCTATTGGGATTGAGGATGCTAGAGATTTGATTGCAGATTTGCGCCAAGCATTAGAAGGATAAGACAAAGATGGGAAAATATGATTTTACAAGCCTATCCAATCGTTTAGGGCACCATACCTATAAATGGAAAGAAGCAGAAACGGATAGTGAAGTCCTACCAGCTTGGATAGCGGATATGGACTTTGTAGTCTTGCCTGAAATCCGCCAAGCTGTGCAGACTTACGCAGACCAACTGGTTTATGGCTATACTTATGCCAGTGAAGAGTTAATTAAGGAAGTTCAAAAGTGGGAAGCCACACAACACGGTTACCACTTTGACAAAGAGGCTCTTGTCTTTATCGAGGGTGTGGTACCAGCCATCTCAACAGCTATTCAAGCCTTTACAAAAGAAGGCGAAGCGGTTTTGATTAACACACCTGTCTACCCACCTTTTGCTCGCAGTGTCAGATTGAACAACCGTAGATTAATTATCAATTCTTTGGTGGAAAAGGATGGTCTGTTTGAGATTGACTTTGACCGACTTGAAAAGGATTTGGTGGAAGAGGATGTCAAACTTTATATTCTTTGCAACCCTCACAATCCTGGTGGACGTGTTTGGGAAAAGGAAGTGTTGGAGAAGATTGGCCAACTCTGCCAAAAACACGGTGTTTTCTTGGTTTCGGATGAGATTCACCAAGATTTGGCCCTCTTTGGTCACAAGCATCATTCCTTCAATACCATCAATCCTGACTTTAAAGAATTTGCTATCGTCTTGAGCAGTGCCACTAAAACCTTTAATATTGCTGGGACAAAAAATTCCTATGCAGTCATTGAAAATCCTAAGTTGAGAGTGGCTTACCAGAAACGCCAGTTGGCCAATAACCAGCATGAAATTTCAGGCTTGGGTTATTTGGCGACAGAAGCTGCCTATCGATACGGTAAAGATTGGTTAGAGGAACTCAAGCAAGTCTTTGAAGACCACATCAATTATGTGGTGGAACTATTTGGAAAAGAGACTAAAATCAAGGTCATGAAACCGCAAGGAACCTACTTGATTTGGCTTGATTTTTCAGCCTATGACCTGACTGATGAAAAATTACAAGAGCTTTTGAGAAATGAAGCCAAGGTTATCCTCAACCGTGGTTTGGATTTTGGAGAGGAAGGAAGTCTCCATGCCCGCCTCAATATAGCCATGCCTAAATCCCTGCTGCAAGAAGTTTGTCAGCGGATTGTGACGACTTTTGCTAAACTTTAAAAATCCAGCCTTCTAGGAGAAAAGTCTTCCTAGGAGGCTATTTTCATAGGGGAAAATATGGTATAATAAAAAGATAAGGTAAAGGTAAAAATATGGCTAAATTGATTCCGGGGAAAGTCCGTATCGAAGGCGTTGCCCTTTATGAAACTGGTAAGGTTGATATCATCAAGGAAAAGAACAATCGGCTCTACGCTCGCGTTGCAGAAGAAGAACTGCGCTATAGTTTAGAGGATGATTTGGTTTTTTGTGCCTGCGATTTTTTCCAAAAGAGGGGCTACTGTGTGCATTTGGCAGCTCTGGAGCATTTTCTGAAAAATGATGAGTGTGGTCAGGAAATCTTGCAAAGTTTGGAAGAAGGTCATGAGGAAAAAGAGGCCGTTGAAACCAAGGTGACCTTGGGTGGCAAATTTTTAGAACGAATCTTGTCTCCAAAATCAGAACGCGCCTATGAATTGTCGGCTGTGGGGCAGGTGGAAGTAGGAACCAATCATATCTTGTGGACGCTGAGAATCGGCCAAATCAATAGCCAAAAATACTACGTCATTCGGGATATCCCACTCTTTTTAAAAGTTGTCGAGAAGAGAAAGCCTTATATGATTGGGAAAACCTATGAGGAATCCTTGTCTTGGGAATCCTTTGATGAGGCTAGTCAAGAACTTCTGACTTTCTTGCGCGGACTAATGGAGGAAGGACTGGTTCCAGACCTCTTTTTCCAAAACCAAGGTCGGCACCTCTTTTTTCCTCTGACTTTTTTTGAGCAGGGTGTGAATTTACTGATGACCTTGCCCCATTTTCAATTTGACCATCAAGTGGATAGCTATCAGACCCTACTTTTTCAGGATTTGCATGCTGATGCTAATCTATTTGCCTTTACAGTAACAGAATACTCGGATTATTTTGAAATGGAAATCAGTGAGAGTTCTAGGGTCAATGTCTTTTATCAGGGAGCTGTGCTTTTCCATAAAGGACAGGTTTATTTTCTAAGAGACCAGCAGATGCGTCTTCTCAAGGAAATTAAAGCGCTACCTGTGGATCAACATGGAAAGAAACACCTGCAATTTGATAGCAGTGACCGCGATAAGTTGGCTTCCTGTCTAACGCTCTTTGGCCAGATGGGGACCATCTCAGCTCCAGAACGTTTACAAATCAAAACCTTTACGCCCTCTTTTTACTTTGACAGGGAAGAGGACAATCGGATTCGTTTAGAAATTCAGTTTGATTATGGGGATAGACAGGTGTCTAGCCGACAAGAGCTAGAAGAATTGCCATTTTCGAGTGATGCTGACTTAGAAGAAAGAATTTTCCAAGTCTGTTTGGTAGCTGGATTTGAATCAGACTTTCAATCTTGGCGTCAGGCTTTAAAAGCGGAGTCTGTCTATCATTTCTTCCATGAAATCATTCCAGGCTTTGAAAAACTCGGGAATGTTGACCTATCAGACAAGTTAGAAGAACTCTATAACCTAGCGAGTCCCCAAGTGCAGATTGCTTCCAAGGGAGGTCTCTTGGAAATTCAGTTTGATTTTCAAGATATTGCCCAGAAGGAAATCGACCAAGCCATGCAGGCCTTGGTTGCCAATCAAGATTTTTACATTGGTTCGTCTAATCAAGTCTACTTTTTTGATGAAGAAACCAAGAAAATTCGCCAAAATTTACAGGAACTGGGGCAATTTGAATTTAAAGATGGCTCCTTACAGGCTCGGAAATCCTTGGCCTACAGTTTAGCCCATTTCTTTGAAGGGCGAGACCGTGTTTCTTTTTCACAAGAATTTCAGAATCTGGCTCATGATTTGACGCATCCAGAGGACTTCCCTCGACAAGCAACTCGGGTTCAGGCTGATTTGCGAGATTATCAGGAAAAGGGAATCGGCTGGCTGCAAATGCTCCATCATTATGGTTTTGGTGGGATTTTGGCTGATGATATGGGATTGGGGAAAACTCTCCAGACTATTGCTTTTCTGACCAGCCAAGTGACAAAAGAAAGTCGAGTCTTGATTTTAGCTCCGTCAGGTTTGATCTATAACTGGGCAGATGAATTTCAAAAATTTGCCCCACAGTTGGATGTGGCTGTTGTTCATGGTTTAAAAGCTAGTCGTGAAGAGATTCTTGCCGAAAGCCATCAAATCTATGTGACGAGCTATGCTACCTTCCGTCAGGACAGTGAGCTTTATCAAGGGATGGCCTTTGACTTCCTTTTCTTAGATGAAGCTCAGGTCATGAAAAATGCCCAGACCAAGATAGCCCAGACCTTGAGACAATTTGTGGTGCCGTCGGTCTTTGCCTTGTCAGGGACTCCGATTGAAAATCATCTGGGGGAGTTGTGGTCTATTTTCCAAATCGTCATGCCGGGACTCCTGCCAAGCAAGAAAGAATTTATGAAATTGCCAGCCGAGCGTGTGGCTCAGTTTATCAAGCCTTTCGTTATGAGGCGAAAGAAAGAAGAAGTTCTGACTGAATTACCAGACTTGATTGAAGTAGTTTATAAGAATGAACTGGAAGACCAGCAAAAGGCTATTTACCTAGCCCAGTTGCAACAGATGCGAGACCGTTTAGCTCAGGTGTCAGATCAGGAATTTCAGCGTAGTCGAGTGGAAATCTTGTCTGGTTTGATGCGCTTGCGTCAAATCTGTGACACTCCTGCCCTCTTTATGGAAGATTATCAGGGAGCCAGTGGCAAACTGGATAGTCTTCGTGACCTGTTGGTACAGGTAGCAGACGGCGGACACCGTGTCTTGATTTTCTCGCAGTTCAAGGGAATGCTGGAGAAAATTGAACAAGAACTGCCAGATTTGGGCATGACATCTTTTAAAATTACAGGTTCAACCCCAGCTAAGGAAAGACAAGACATGACCAAGGCCTTTAATCAAGGGGAAAGAGATGCTTTTCTGATTTCCCTCAAGGCTGGTGGTGTCGGTCTGAACCTGACAGGTGCTGATACCGTTATCTTGGTTGACCTTTGGTGGAATCCTGCGGTGGAAGCGCAAGCCATTAGCCGTGCCCATCGGATGGGGCAGGAAGAAACGGTTGAGGTCTATCGCTTGGTAACCAAGGGAACCATTGAAGAAAAAATTCAGGAACTCCAAGAACAAAAGAAACATCTGGTGTCACAAGTATTGGACGGCACAGAGTCACGTGGCAGTCTGACCCTAGCAGAAATTAGAGAAATTTTGGGAATTTCTGAAGTCAGCACTTGAAAAATCAAGACAATACGCTATAATGAAGTGTTGAAAGGAAATAGAAAATGAAACAAGAACGATTTCCATTGGTGTCAGATGACGAGGTCATGTTGACTGAAATGCCAGTCATGAATCTCTATGATGAGTCTGATCTGATCAGTAATATCAAGGGTGAGTATCGAGATAAAAATTATTTAGAATGGGCTCCTATTGCTGAAGAAACACCAGTCAAACCGATTGAAAAGCCAGTAGAGAAACCTAAAAAGGCTCCTTTAGGGGTTAAAAAAGAAGGAAAGAGCTATGCGGAGGTGGCGCGTGAAGAAGCGCGTGCGGATTTGAAAAAGAAACGCTCGGCAAGCTATCTTACTAAGGACATTACTCCTACAAGACGCCATTCTCAGCCAAGTCTAGTTAGACAGGGAAATCAACCTACCGCGCCTTTCCAAAAGGAAAATCCTGGTGAATTTGTCAAATATAGTCAAAAATTGACCCAGTCTCATTATATCTTGGCGGAAGAAGTTCATTCTATCCCTACCAAGAATGAAGAAGTGTCAGCACCTGCTCCAAAGAAAAACAACTATGATTTTCTAAAGAAGAGCCAAATCTACAATAAAAAAAGTAAACAAACAGAACAAGAACGTCGGGTTGCCCAAGAGTTGAATCTGACCAGAATTACAGAATAGGGGAGGAAACATGTCAAAGACATATCATTTTATCGGAATTAAGGGATCAGGGATGAGTGCCTTGGCCTTGATGTTGCACCAAATGGGGCATAAGGTACAGGGATCAGATGTTGAAAAGTACTACTTTACTCAACGTGGTCTTGAGCAGGCAGGAATTACTATTCTTCCTTTTGATGAAAAGAATCTAGACGGTGATATGGAAATTATCGCTGGAAATGCCTTTCGTCCGGATAACAACGTCGAAATTGCCTATGCGGACCAAAGTGGCATCAGCTACAAACGTTATCATGAGTTTCTAGGTAGCTTTATGCGTGACTTTGTCAGCATGGGAGTTGCTGGAGCACACGGAAAAACTTCAACGACAGGTATGTTGTCTCATGTCTTGTCTCACATTACAGATACTAGCTTCTTGATTGGAGATGGTACAGGTCGTGGTTCGGCTAATGCCAAATATTTTGTCTTTGAATCTGACGAATATGAGCGTCACTTCATGCCTTACCACCCAGAATACTCGATCATCACCAACATTGACTTTGACCATCCAGATTATTTCACAAGTCTAGAAGATGTTTTCAATGCCTTTAACGACTATGCCAAACAAATTACCAAGGGTCTTTTTGTCTATGGTGAAGATGCAGAATTGCGTAAAATTACGTCTGATGCACCAATTTATTATTATGGTTTTGAAGCAGAAGGTAATGACTTTGTCGCTAGTGATCTTCTTCGTTCTACAACTGGTTCAACCTTCACAGTTCACTTTCGTGGACAAGAATTGGGTCAATTCCACATCCCAACCTTTGGTCGTCACAATATCATGAATGCAACAGCCGTTATCGGATTGCTTTACACAGCAGGATTTGATTTGAACTTGGTGCGTGAACACTTGAAAACATTTGCAGGTGTTAAGCGTCGTTTCACTGAGAAAATTGTCAATGATACAGTAATTATCGATGACTTTGCCCACCATCCAACAGAAATTATCGCAACCTTGGATGCAGCTCGTCAGAAATACCCAAGCAAGGAAATTGTAGCAGTCTTCCAACCTCATACTTTTACAAGAACCATTGCCTTGTTGGACGACTTTGCTCGCGCTTTGAACCAAGCAGATGCTGTTTACCTAGCGCAAATTTATGGATCTGCTCGTGAGGTAGACCATGGTGATGTTAAGGTAGAAGACCTAGCCAATAAAATTAATAAAAAACACCAAGTGATTACAGTTGAAAATGTTTCTCCACTCCTAGACCACGACAATGCTGTCTATGTCTTTATGGGAGCAGGAGATATCCAAACCTATGAGTATTCATTCGAGCGTCTCTTGTCTAATTTGACAAGCAATGTTCAATAGGATGTTCTCATGGAAATTCCAATTAAGATCATTCAGGCAAGTAAGTCTGATTTGGCTGAGATAGAGACACTTCAGGCTTTATCTTTTCCAGCTGAAAAGCAGCAACCTTCCCATATCTTAGAAGAAAGTATCCGTAAGTGTGCGGATACCTTTCTTCTAGCTAGGGATGAAAATCAACTTTTAGGCTATATTCTATCAAGTCCCCAGTCAGACAATCCGCAATGTCTAGAAATACATTCTTTAGTCATTGATACTGACCATCAGAGACAGGGCTTGGGAACGCTTCTTCTTGCAGCCTTGAAAGAGGTGGCAGTTGAGCTGGATTACAAAGGGATTCGTTTGAAGAGTCCTGATGAGCTGCTTTCCTATTTTGAAATGAACGGTTTTATTGATGAAGAAACTTCTCTTTATGAAACTAGCCAGGGTTTTAGTATGATTTGGTTTAATCCCTTTTATCTGGAGGCAAAATGAAAATCAGACAAGCAAAATTAGAAGATTTGGATCGTATCGTCGAGATTGAACTAGAGAATTTTTCAGTCGAAGAAGCCATTCCTCGCTCTGTCTTTGAAGTGCATTTGCGAGAAATACAGACCTCTTTTCTGGTTGCAGAAAAAGAAGGTAGAATCATGGGTTATATCGAAGGGCCAGTTGGCCCCCACCGCCATCTGCAAGATCAGTCTTTTACAGAAGAGATAGAAGATTATAGTCATGAGCCTGGTGGCTATATCTCTGTGACCTGTCTGTCTATTGCCAAGGAGGCACAGGGCCTCGGACTGAGTCAGAAATTGCTAACAGCCTTGAAAGAAGTTGCTCTTGAAGATGAGAGAGATGGCATTAACCTAACCTGTCATGACTATCTCATCGCCTACTATGAAAAGCATGGATTTGTCAATGAAGGCTTGTCCCAGTCAACCTTTGCAGGGGAAATCTGGCATGATATGGTCTGGGAAACGAAAAAATAAGCTAGGAAAAGTATCATAGGTTGCTTTTCTTGGACTTTTAAGATATAATATTATGGATTGTCAACAAGGAGGAAAAACTTTTGAGTGAAAAGTCAAGAGAAGAAGAGAAATTAAGCTTTAAAGAGCAAATTCTGAGAGATTTAGAAAAAGTAAAACGCTATGATGAAGTTCTGAAAGAAGATGAGGCAGTAGTTTCTACTCCTGCAAATGAACCTTCAGCTGAAGAACTCATGGCTGATTCCTTGTCAACGGTAGAGGAGATTATGAGAAAAGCTCCTGCTGCACCTACTCACCCAAGTCAAGATGTACCAGCTTCTCCAGCAGATGACCTTCAAAGAGAAACTCCTGCCGTCCCAACCCATCCAAGTCAAGATGTGCCTTCTTCTCCAGCAGAAGAAAGTGGCTCAAGACCAGAACCAGGTCCTGTTAGACCTAGCAAAGTTGAAAGAGAATACAATGAAACCCCAACAAGGGTAGCTGTTTCCTATAAGACAGCAGAAGCAGAGAAAAAAGAAGAACAAGCACGTCCAGAAACACCGACGCCTGCTAAAGAAACAGTGGATATCATCAGCGATACACCACGTCGTAGCCGTAGAGAAGGAGCGAAACCCGTTAAGCCGAAGAAAGAGAAAAAATCTGGCTTCAAGGCCTTCTTCATTTCTCTACTGATTTTCCTTACCTTGATTTCGGCAGGTGGTTACTTCGGTTATCAGTATGTTCAGTCATCTTTACAGCCTGTTGACGCTGATTCTAAGCAATATGTAACGGTTCAAATCCCAGAAGGCTCTAATGTTCAAGAAATCGGTAAGACACTTGAAGATGCCGGCTTGATTAAACACGGTCTAGTTTTTAGCTTGTATGCTAAGTACAAAAACTATGCTGATTTGAAATCAGGTTACTATAATTTGCAAAAGAGCATGAGTACAGAAGATATCATCCACGAACTACAAAAAGGTGGAACAGCTGAAGCTCAAGAACCTGTCCTTGCGACTTTGACAATTCCAGAAGGTTATACGATTGATCAAATGGCACAAGCTGTAGGTCAATTGCAAGGTGACTTCAAAGAGCCTTTAACAGCGGATGCCTTTCTGGCAAAAGTTCAAGATGAGAACTTTATCAGTCAAGAAGTTGCCAAATATCCGAGTCTACTTGAAAGCTTGCCTACAAAAGAGAGTGGAGCTCGCTACCGTTTGGAAGGTTTCCTCTTCCCAGCGACCTATTCTATCAAGGAAAGCACAACTATTGAAAGCTTGATTGATGAGATGTTGGCAGCTATGGACAAGACTTTGGCACCTCATTACAGTACGATTAAGTCTAAGAATTTGACGGTCAATGAATTGTTGACGATTGCTTCTCTTGTCGAAAAAGAAGGAGCTAAGACTGACGATCGTAAGTTGATTGCAGGTGTCTTCTACAATCGTTTGAATCTTGGTATGCCTTTACAAAGTAATATTGCTATTCTCTATGCTGAAGGAAAACTTGGTCAGAAGATTAGTCTTGCTGATGATACTGAAATTGATACAACCATCAATTCTCCGTATAATGTTTATACAAACCAAGGTCTGATGCCTGGACCAGTAGATAGTCCAAGCGCGGATGCTATTGAATCAAGTATCAATCAAACTAAGAGTGATAACTTATTCTTTGTCGCAGATGTTACAGATGGCAAGGTATACTTCGCTACGAACAGGGCAGATCATGATCAAAATGTTGCACAACACATCAATAATAAATTAACACAATCAAGTAGTTCAAACTAAAATTATGTGGTTTTCCACATAATTTTGTTTTAAAAAATAAAGTAAAAGAAAGTTGAGAAAAATGGCAGAAAAAACATATCCTATGACTCTTGAGGAAAAGGAAAAACTTGAAAAAGAATTAGAAGAATTGAAATTGGTTCGCCGTCCAGAAGTGGTAGAACGTATTAAGATTGCTCGTTCATACGGTGACCTTTCAGAAAACAGTGAATACGAAGCAGCTAAGGATGAACAAGCTTTTGTCGAAGGACAAATCTCTAGCTTGGAAACAAAAATCCGTTATGCTGAAATCGTCAATAGCGACTCAGTTGCCGATGATGAAGTGGCGATTGGAAAAACAGTCACTATCCAAGAAATTGGTGAGGACGAGGAAGAAGTTTATATTATCGTAGGTTCAGCGGGTGCGGATGCCTTTGCAGGTAAGGTTTCAAATGAAAGCCCAATTGGACAAGCCTTGATTGGCAAGAAAACAGGTGATACAGCAACCATTGAAACACCTGTTGGTAGCTATGATGTAAAAATCTTAAAGGTTGAAAAAACAGTCTAAAAACAAAAAAAGGAGTGGGGAGGCTGTGCGCTTCACTCACTCCTTTTTCCATTTTTAATTGAATTGGAGACGATATGAGTTCAAAGAAGAAAAAAAATAAGATGGAGCGTGGTCTGACCAATCGTCACGTGCAGGTTATGGCCATTGCGGGAACAATTGGAACAGGACTCTTTTTGGGAGCAGGTCGCTCTATCAGCTTAACAGGTCCTTCCATTGTACTGATTTATATGATTACTGGAGCCTTTATGTTCCTCATGATGCGTGCGGTTGGGGAAATGCTCTACCAAGACCCTGAGCAACATACCTTTATCAACTTTATCACGCGTCATTTGGGTAAGGGCTGGGGTTATTTCTCGGTTTGGTCTTATTGGCTATCCGTTGTCTTTATCGGTATGGCAGAAATAACTGCTATCTCTCACTATGTTCAGTTCTGGTTCCCTAGCTGGCCAAGTTGGATGATTGAGATTGGATTTTTGACCATTCTAGCCTTGGTCAATCTGATCGCGGTGAAGCTCTTTGGGGAAGTTGAGTTTTGGTTTGCTATGGTTAAGATTGTGGCTATTTTAGCCATGATTGCCACAGGAGTCTTTATGGTCTTGACTGGCTTTAAGACACCTCATGGAGTAGCAAGTTTGGCCAATATCACCGACAGTTTCTCCCTCTTCCCTAATGGTGGAGTGAACTTTGTCATGGCCTTCCAGATGGTTTTCTTTGCCTACCTCATGATTGAGTTTATCGGGGTAACAACTTCTGAAACTAAAAATCCACGTCAGGTCTTGCCAAAAGCCGTTAAGGAAATTCCTTTGCGTATCGTCTTTTTCTATGGTGGAGCTCTCTTGGCCATTATGTCCATTATTCCGTGGCGTGAACTGGCTTCGGCTGATTCACCTTTTGTTACAGTATTTGAATTGGCAGGTATCAAGTGGGCAGCGGCCTTGATTAACTTTGTCGTCTTGACGTCAGCAGCATCTGCTCTTAACTCAACACTCTATTCAACAGGTCGCCATTTGTACCAGATTGCCCATGATTCGCCAAATCCATTCTTAAAGGCTATTAAGGCAGATACGCTTTCTCGTCATAACGTGCCACAAAATGCCATCATTGCTTCAGCGGTTTTGATTGCCCTAGCAGCATTTATCAACGTCTTGCCAGGAGTTTCGGATGCCTTTGCCTTGATTACGGCATCATCATCAGGTGTCTATATCGCCATTTATATCTTGATTATGGTGGCTCACCTTAAATACCGCAAGTCACCAGACTTTATGGCAGATGGCTATCTTATGCCCCATTATCGTTTCCTAAATCCTTTAACCATGCTCTTCTTTGCCTTTGTCTTTGTAACCCTCTTTCTACAAGAGTCTACATTTGTAGGAGCAATTGGATCAGCTATCTGGATTATCGGTTTTGGGATTTACAGCCAGTGGAAATTTAGAAAATAGATTAAGGACTCATCAACTCAGGTTGGTGAGTTTTCTAGTTTGACAGTCTATTGAAATAGGACTATAATCAAGCTGTAATCGTTTCGAGGAGGTTTAGATGTACTTTAGATTGGAAAACAAGGAGTCTCAGAAAGCGCAAGAAATAGGGAATCTGATTCGTGCTTATAATCGCTCCAAAAGAGAAGAGGCTGAAAGTGAGCCACTTAATCTTTATGTCGAAGATGAAAAGGGCAATCTCCTGGCAGGTTTGATAGCAGAGACTTTTGGAAATTGGCTAGAAATCGAGTATTTATTTGTAAAAGAGGAACTGAGAGGGCAAGGAATCGGTTCAAAACTATTGCAGCAAGCAGAAACTGAAGCTAAGAATCGAAACTGTCGTTTTGCTTTTGTCAATACTTACCAGTTTCAAGCTCCTGATTTTTATAAAAGGCATGACTACAAGGAAGTCTTTAGGTTACAAGACTATCCCTACATTGGGCAAAGATATTATTACCAAAAGGATTTGTAAGGAGAATATGAAAGCATAAATCAAAGAGGGGGGGCTTGACATAAGTATGAAGTAGATTCTCGATAAATACCAGTTAAATCCTACAAGTTGTGTCTTTCTAGGTGATATTTAGGACAATACAATTGCATCTGAGAAATTGGGAATCAAGTCTTATCAGGTTAAGAAAAGAAGTGATGTCGTTGATATTTTGAAATCCTATATTTAAAGGCAACGCTCTCTATTTTTTGTAGTAGAGAGTTTTTTTGTTAATAAAATCTTACAAAATGACACATATATATTGCATTAAGTTAGATATATGGTATAATGTTTTTAAAAGAAGCGCAACTTTTTAAGAATGTGAAGGAGGACGCTAGTGGCTAAAAATTTAAAATTAAAATTAGCTCGGGTGGAGCGTGATTTAACACAAGGGGATTTGGCAGAAGCTGTGGGCGTTACTAGGCAGACTATAGGCTTGATTGAAGCTGGGAAATACAATCCTAGTCTCTCCCTCTGCCAGTCCATTTGCAGATGCTTAGGAAAAACATTAGACCAACTATTTTGGGAGGAAGAAGATGAAAAATAGAAAAAAACTTGTGATCAAAGATGAACGTACAGAAAAATTGGATGGAAAGATTTCAGGAGAAATTCTTTTGGGAATGTGCCTATTTTTGGCACTGGAAATTTTTGCCAAAGTTTATATTTTTAATTTAACGCTTCTATCCTATTCACCAGAATTACTTTTATTGATTGGAGTAGGTTTGTATGCCATTATTCGCCGCATGTATGTAGGAATTGATATTCGAGATATTGTTGAGAATACTGGAAAAGAAAGAATTTTATCTGCTTTGGGATTTTCTATAGTGATTTTATTGATTGATATCATAGGCAATCGCGAGGAACTGGTCAGTCTATTGACTTGGAAGTACTCCCTAAAAGTGGTTCTAGCAGTTATCATCTATCTCGTTGGGAGTTATTCTATGGATAGAGTTATCCTATACTTGAATCGCAGAAATCAGCAAGTTTGGGAGGAAGAAGATGAAAAATAGATTTTTTTATTATCAATTACTAGACGAAAGAGAAGAACAACTGATCAATAAAGCGGGGGCTGAAAGTTTCAATATCTCTATAGCTTTCTTGCTTTTATCTTATATGATTGCAGTATTAGCACCAAGTCTTTTTAATTCTAATATGCTGCTCATCGTTATCATCATAGGGACATTTTACTTTTTTAACCGTGCTCGAAATCTCGGAGTGACCTATTATAGCCGATTTCATTTTACGATTTTGGGATGCTTACTAGTGACTCTTGCAATTACAGCCATCTTGATGTTCCAGAACTACCAGTTCAATATTGAGATTTATCAGCATAATCCTTTGAACGTTAAATATCTATCTGCTTGGGCAATTACTTATGTCATTTACCTTCCCTGGGTCTTTATTGGCAATCTTGGTCTGAAGAGCTATGGTGAATGGGCTCAGAAAAAGTTTGAACAAGAAATGGATGAACTGGAGAGTGGTGAATAGCTTGTTACTCTTTTCTCAATCCAGCTAAAATGTGATATAATAGTACTAATTTATTGGAATACATGAAAGTTCTTGAAAATTTTCATGGGTTTCTAGCTAAGAAAGTAGGAAAAGTATGTATCCAGATGATAGTTTGACATTGCACACGGACTTGTACCAGATTAACATGATGCAGGTTTACTTTGACCAAGGAATTCACAATAAAAAGGCGGTCTTTGAGGTTTATTTCCGCCAACAGCCTTTTAAGAACGGCTATGCAGTTTTTGCAGGTTTGGAAAGAATTGTGAGCTATCTTGAAGACTTGCGTTTTTCAGATAGTGATATTGCCTATTTGGAGTCGCTAGGTTATCATGGGGCATTCTTGGACTACCTCCGCAATTTCAAGTTGGAGTTGACCGTTCGTTCTGCCCAAGAAGGGGATTTGGTATTTGCTAATGAGCCTATTGTGCAGGTGGAAGGTCCTCTAGCCCAATGTCAATTGGTCGAAACGGCTCTTTTGAACATCGTCAACTACCAGACCTTGGTGGCGACTAAGGCAGCTCGTATTCGTTCAGTCATTGAAGATGAACCTTTAATGGAGTTTGGGACACGTCGAGCTCAAGAAATGGATGCGGCCATCTGGGGAACACGCGCGGCGGTGATTGGTGGAGCCAATGGAACCAGCAACGTGCGTGCTGGTAAACTCTTTAATATTCCTGTTTTGGGGACCCATGCCCATGCCTTGGTACAGGTTTATGGTAACGACTATGAAGCTTTCAAGGCTTATGCTGCGACCCACAAAAATTGTGTCTTTCTTGTGGATACCTATGACACTCTTCGTATCGGTGTACCGGCGGCCATTCAGGTGGCGCGTGAGCTGGGTGACCAGATTAACTTTATGGGTGTTCGGATTGACTCTGGGGATATCGCCTACATTTCCAAGAAAGTCCGTCAGCAACTGGACGAGGCTGGATTTACAGAGGCTAAGATTTATGCTTCTAATGATTTGGACGAAAATACTATCCTCAACCTCAAGATGCAAAAGGCCAAGATTGATATCTGGGGTGTGGGAACCAAGCTGATTACAGCCTATGATCAGCCAGCTCTTGGGGCAGTTTATAAGATTGTTGCAATTGAAGATGAAAATGGGAACATGCGCAATACGATTAAGCTGTCAAATAATGCTGAAAAAGTGTCTACGCCAGGTAAGAAGCAGGTGTGGCGCATTACCAGTCGTGAAAAAGGCAAGTCAGAAGGAGACTATATCACTTATGATGGCGTAGATGTTACCAGCATGACAGAAATCAAGATGTTCCATCCGACCTATACTTACATCAAGAAGACCGTTCGTAATTTTGATGCCGTTCCTCTCTTAGTGGATATCTTCAAAGACGGAAAATTGATTTACAACCTGCCTAGCTTGACTGAGATTCAGGATTATGCTCGTAAGGAATTCGACAAGCTTTGGGATGAGTACAAGCGCGTGCTCAATCCTCAGCATTATCCAGTGGATTTGGCGCGTGATGTATGGCAAGACAAGATGGACTTGATTGACAAGATGCGCAAGGAAGCCCTTGGTGAAGGAGAAGAAGAATGAGTTTGCAAGAAACGATTATCCAAGAACTGGGCGTCAAACCAGTGATTGATGCCCAAGAAGAAATCCGTCGTTCCATTGATTTCTTAAAAAGATATTTGAAAAAACATCCTTTCCTAAAAACCTTTGTACTAGGGATTTCTGGAGGACAAGACTCAACCTTGGCAGGACGCTTGGCCCAATTAGCTATGGAAGAACTGCGAGCAGAAACAGGAGATGACAACTACAAATTTATCGCTGTCCGCCTGCCATACGGAGTACAAGCTGATGAAGCAGATGCTCAAAAAGCCCTAGCCTTTATCCAGCCAGATGTCAGCTTGGTGGTTAATATTAAGGAATCAGCTGACGCCATGACAGCTGCAGTTGAAGCGACAGGAAGCCCTGTTTCAGACTTCAACAAGGGGAATATCAAGGCTCGTTGCCGTATGATTGCCCAATATGCCCTTGCAGGTGCCCATAGTGGAGCGGTTATTGGGACAGACCATGCTGCGGAAAATATCACAGGTTTCTTTACCAAGTTTGGTGACGGTGGTGCGGATATTCTCCCTCTTTACCGCCTCAATAAGCGCCAAGGAAAACAACTCTTGCAGGAACTTGGTGCAGACCCAGCCCTTTATGAAAAAATTCCAACAGCAGACCTAGAAGAAGACAAACCAGGCCTAGCTGACGAAGTCGCTCTTGGAGTCACTTATGAAGAGATTGATGACTACCTAGAAGGCAAAACAATCAGCCCAGAAGCCCAAGCGACTATTGAAAATTGGTGGCACAAAGGCCAACATAAACGCCACCTACCAATCACCGTATTTGATGACTTTTGGGAGTAAAAAGGTCCGGGGGACCTTTTTAGCTTCTTGCCCTGAAACTCGAGAGCAGGAATAACCTCCAGTGGAGGTTTTTACCCTGAGCCTAGAAATAAGAAAGCGAAGAAGGTCCGGGGGACCTTTTTAGCTTCTTGCCTAGAAACTGGGAAGCAAGAATAACCTCCAGTGGACCTTTTTAGCCCGAGCATGGAAACAGGTAAGCGAGGAAGGCCCGAGAGACCTTTTTAGCTTATTACCTTGAAATTAAAAAGCAAAGTAAATTTAAATTGAGGTTGGGCAGAGAATCATCTATCAGAAAGCGAGGTAGCGTCATGAAAGCAATCGGTACGCAAATATTACAGACAGATCGTTTAATCTTACGAAGATTTGTGGAAAGTGATGCAGAAGCCATGTTTCAGAATTGGGCTTCATCCGCTGAGAATCTGACCTATGTCACCTGGGATCCTCATTCTGATGTCGAGGTGACTCGAAACTCGATTCGTAATTGGGTTGTTTCCTATGCTAATCCCAACTATTACAAATGGGCCATTTGTCTCAAAGAAAACCCGGAGCAGGTGATAGGAGATATCAGCATCGTTGCAATAGATGAGAACGATTTTTCTTGTGAAATTGGCTATGTGCTAGGCAAGGCTTACTGGGGTCATGGTATGATGACAGAGGCCTTGAAAGCTGTCTTGGACTTTTGTTTTACTCAAGCAGGTTTTCAAAATGTTAGAGCACGATATGCTAGTCTCAATCCAGCTTCAGGTCGTGTCATGGAGAAGGCTGGAATGTCCTATCTAAAGACTATTACCAATGGTGTAGAGAGAAAAGGCTATCTTGCGGACCTTGTTTATTATCAGATAAGTAGGGAAGACTAGTGAATTTTCTTTTCAGTTTCCATCCAAGTCAGACTGTGTCTGGCTTTTTTTGCAACATTTTTTACATAATCTGATTAAATTCCTATTTTTCCCTATCATTGTCCCTGTTTTTTCTGGAGTTTCGGGACTATAATAGTCCTATCAAATCAAAGAATGGAGGAAGGCAATGGATACGATTATCTTTTTTATCAGTGTTTTTCTTGCTGGAATTCTTTCCTTCTTTTCTCCTTGTATTTTACCCTTGTTACCAGTCTATGCGGGGGTTTTACTTGATGACAAAGATGGTGCTCAGGCTTCTAGCGGAAAATTTTCAATCTCACTTGTTAGTCTATTGCGAACTTTGGCCTTTATAGCAGGGATTTCCTTTGTTTTTATCTTACTAGGCTATGGTGCTGGTTTTTTAGGAGACCTTTTGTATGCCTCTTGGTTTCAGTATGTGACGGGTGTGGTTATCATTCTCTTGGGCTTGCACCAGATGGAAGTCTTACATTTGAAGGGACTCTACAAGGAAAGAAGGCTACAACTACAGAGACAGGGGCAAAAGGGTAAGGGCTATAGTCAGGCATTTTTACTGGGGTTGACCTTCAGTTTTGCTTGGACGCCATGTGTAGGACCGGTTCTGGGCTCTGTTTTAGCCTTGGCGGCTTCAGGTGGTTCAGGTGCTTGGCAGGGAGCTGCTCTCATGTTGATTTACACGCTGGGTTTGGCGCTACCATTTTTGGTTTTAGCTCTAGCCTCCAGCTATGTTTTGAAACATTTCCGAAAGCTCCATCCTTATCTCGGAACCTTCAAAAAAGTGGGTGGTTTCCTCATTATCGTGATGGGAATCTTGGTGCTTTTGGGAAATGCTTCCATTTTGACTACATTATTTGAATAGAGAGGAAAAAGAAATGAAAAAATGGCAAACATGTCTCCTTGGAGTAGGCTCAATCTGTTGTTTGGCAGCCTGTTCGGCTAAAAATATGTCAGACGAATCTACTATGAAGGAGCAAACAAAAACAGAACAAGTCAGTTCGCAAACTGCCACCAAGGGTCAGGCGGTTGCTGATTTTGAACTGACAGGAGTAGATGGCAAGACCTACCGCTTGTCTGATTACAAGGGCAAGAAAGTCTATCTCAAATTCTGGGCTTCTTGGTGTTCCATCTGTCTAGCCAGTCTTCCAGATACGGATGAAATTGCTAAAAATGCTGGTGATGATTATGTGGTCTTGACAGTGGTGTCTCCTGGACACAAGGGGGAACAAGCAGAAGCTGACTTCAAGAACTGGTACAAGGGCTTGGATTATAAAAATTTCCCAGTTCTAATTGACCCGTCAGGCAAACTTTTGGAAAGTTATGGTGTCCGTTCTTACCCAACTCAAGCTTTTATAGACAAGGAAGGAAAACTGGTCAAAACGCAACCAGGTTTTATGGATAAGGATATGATTTTAAAGACATTGAAAGAAATGGGGTAGAGAAAGGTCATGAATGATAAAGTAAAATTGTTTGTCTTGGCAGGGATTTTTTTCCTAGCCATAAGCGGTTTCTATTTTCTATTGATGCGAAATGCAGGGCAGACAGATAGCTCGCAAATTGAGAAAGCATCAGTTAGCCAAGGAGGAAAAACAGTGAAAAAAACAGAAGTGAGTAAAGATGCAGATTTGCATGAAATTTATCTAGCTGGAGGATGTTTCTGGGGAGTGGAGGAATACTTCTCACGAGTGCCTGGAGTGACAGATGCCGTATCAGGCTATGCAAATGGTAGAGGGGAAACAACCAAGTACGAATTGATTAATCAAACAGGGCATGCGGAGACTGTCCATGTCACCTATGATGCCAAACAAATTTCCCTCAAGGAAATCCTACTTCATTACTTCCGCATTATCAATCCAACTAGCAAAAATAAACAAGGAAATGATGTGGGAACCCAGTACCGTACTGGTGTTTATTACACAGATGACAAGGATTTAGAGGTGATTAACCAAGTCTTTGATGAGGTGGCTAAGAGATACGACCAACCTCTAGCAGTTGAAAAGGAACCCTTGAAAAATTTTGTAGTGGCTGAGGATTACCACCAAGACTATCTCAAGAAAAATCCAAATGGCTACTGCCATATCAATGTCAATCAGGCGGCCTATCCCGTCATTGATGCTAGCAAATATCCAAAACCAAGTGATGAGGAATTGAAAAAGACCTTGTCATCTGAGGAGTATGCAGTTACCCAGAAAAATCAAACAGAACGGGCTTTTTCAAACCGCTACTGGGATAAATTTGAATCCGGTATCTATGTGGATGTGGCAACTGGCGAACCCCTCTTTTCATCAAAGGACAAGTTTGAGTCTGGTTGTGGCTGGCCTAGTTTCACCCAACCCATCAGCCCCGATGTTGCTACCTACAAGGAAGATAAGTCCTACAATATGACACGCATGGAAGTGCGGAGCCGAGTTGGAGATTCTCACCTTGGCCATGTCTTTACGGACGGCCCACAGGACAAGGGTGGCTTGCGCTACTGTATCAATAGTCTCTCTATCCGCTTTATTCCCAAAGATCAAATGGAAGAAAAAGGCTATGCTTATTTACTAGATTATGTTGATTAAGAAGTCTTTCCTAAGCAGTTAGAGGAGAATTTTGCTATACTGATACTAGTAAGTGACCAAGGAGAGAAGCATGACCTACACAATCTTAATCGTAGAGGATGAATATCTAGTAAGACAAGGCTTGACTAAACTGGTCAATGTAGCAGCCTACGATATGGAAATCATCGGTCAGGCTGAAAATGGAAGGCAGGCTTGGGAATTGATTCAAAAGCAGGTGCCAGATATTATTTTAACCGATATCAATATGCCTCAGCTAAATGGCATCCAGTTGGCCAGTCTGGTCCGAGAAACCTTTCCTCAGGTGCATCTAGTTTTTTTGACGGGCTACGATGATTTTGATTATGCCTTGTCTGCTGTCAAACTCGGTGTGGATGACTACCTACTCAAACCCTTTTCTCGTCAGGATATTGAGGAAATGCTGGGTAAAATCAAGCAAAAGCTGGATAAGGAAGAGAAAGAAGAGCAGTTACAAGATTTATTGACCGATAAGTTTGAAGGAAACATGGCCCAGAAAATCCAGTCCCATCTGGCTGATAGCCAGTTTAGTTTGAAGTCTTTGGCCAGTGACTTGGGCTTTAGTCCGACTTATCTGAGCTCCTTGATTAAGAAAGAGTTGGGCTTGCCTTTTCAGGATTATCTGGTACGAGAGCGTGTCAAACAAGCCAAACTCTTACTCTTGACTACAGATTTAAAGATTTATGAGATAGCCGAAAAGGTTGGTTTTGAAGATATGAACTATTTTACCCAACGCTTTAAACAGATTGCAGGTGTGACACCTCGTCAGTTTAAGAAGGGAGAAGGTCGATGAAACGTTCTTCTCTCCTAGTCAGAATGGTTATTTCCATCTTTCTGGTCTTTCTCATCCTCCTGGCTCTGGTTGGGACTTTCTATTATCAATCTAGTTCCTCAGCCATTGAGGCTAGCATTGAGGGCAATAGCCAAACGACAATTAGCCAAACTAGCCACTTTATCCAGTCTTATATCAAAAAATTAGAAACCACCTCTACGAGTTTGACCCAGCAGACGGAAGTCCTAGCCTATGCTGATAATCCCAGTCAAGACAAGGTCAAGGGAATTCGAGATTTATTTTTGACTATCTTAAAGGCAGACCAGGACTTGAAAACTGTTGTGCTGGTGACCAAATCAGGTCAGGTCATTTCTACAGATGACAGTGTGCAGATGAAAACTTCTTCTGATATGATGGCTGAGGATTGGTACCAAAAGGCTATTCATCAGGGGGCTAAGCAAGTTTTAACACCAGCTCGTAAATCAGATACTCAGTGGGTCATTTCTGTCACTCAAGAACTTGTTGATGCAAAGGGAGCCAATCTGGGTGTGCTTCGTTTGGATATTTCCTACGAAACTCTGGAAGCCTATCTTAACCAACTTCAGTTGGGTCAGCAGGGTTTTGCCTTTATCATCAATGAAAACCATGAATTTGTCTACCATCCTCAACACACAGTTTATAGTTCATCTAGCGAAATGGAGGCTATGAAACCCTATATTGAGACAGGTCAGGGCTATACTCCTGACCACAAATCCTACGTCAGTCAGGAACAGATTGCTGGAACTGATTGGACGGTGCTTGGAGTTTCTTCGTTGGAAAAATTATCTCAAGTTCGGAGTCAGTTATTGTGGACCTTGCTTGGGGCCAGTGTGACCTCTCTTCTTGCCTGTCTCTGCTTGGTTTGGCTTAGTCTTAAACGCTGGATTGCTCCTTTGAAGAATTTGAGAGAAACCATGCTGGAAATTGCTTCTGGTACTCAAAATCTGCGTGCTAAGGAGGCTGGTGCCTATGAACTGAGAGAAGTGACTCGCCAGTTCAATGCCATGTTGGATCAGATTGATCAGCTGATGGCAGATGTGCGCAAGCAGGAAGAAACGACTCGTCAGTATGAACTTCAAGCCTTGTCGAGCCAGATTAACCCCCATTTCCTCTACAATACCTTGGACACCATCATCTGGATGGCTGAGTTTCAGGATAGTCAGCGGGTGGTTCAGGTGACCAAGTCCTTGGCAACCTATTTCCGCTTGGCGCTCAATCAAGGCAAGGACTTGATTTGTCTCTCTGACGAAATCAATCATGTCCGCCAGTATCTCTTTATCCAGAAACAACGCTATGGAGATAAGCTGGAATACGAGATTGCTGAAAATCCTGTCTTTGATCATCTAGTCTTGCCCAAGTTGGTGTTACAGCCCTTGGTAGAAAATGCTCTTTACCATGGCATCAAGGAGAAGGAAGGTCAAGGACATATTAGAGTTTCTGTCCAGAAACAGGATTCGGTATTGGTCATCCTCATTGAGGATGATGGCGTTGGCTTCCAAGTTGCTGGCGATAGTAGTCAGAGTCAGCTCAAACGTGGGGGAGTTGGTCTTCAAAATGTTGATCAACGACTCAAACTTCATTTTGGAGAAGATTACCAAATGAAGATCGATTCTATTCCCTCAAAAGGGACGACAGTTGAAATATACATAAATAGAATAGAAATTAACTAACTCCCAGTCAATTCTGGGAGTTTTATGCAGGTTGGAGTAAGATTTTCAGGTTGTCTATCTTGCTAAAAACAAGAAAAAACGATATGATAGATAGTGATAAAAGAGGTATCAAGTATGAAGGAAAAAGACATTCAAAGAGAGACAAGCCAGATTGTAGAAGATGTATTGGAAAAGGCCAATTTGAAGCAAGGATCCATCTTTGTTTTGGGCCTCTCTTCTAGTGAGGTGATAGGTGGTCAGATTGGCAAGGAATCCAGCCAAGAAATTGGGGAAATCATTGTGAAGACCATTCTAGATATCCTAGAGGAAAAAGGAATTCATCTAGCTGTTCAAGGTTGTGAACATGTCAATCGGGCTCTCGTTGTTGAACGTCAGGTTGCAGAGCAGTTTGGTCTGGAAATCGTCAGTGTCCTTCCTACTCTTCATGCAGGAGGTTCGGGTCAATTGGCAGCCTTCAAGTTTATGCAGGATCCAGTTGAGGTTGAATTTATCAAGGCCCATGCTGGATTGGATATTGGAGACACTGCAATTGGCATGCATGTCAAGCATGTTCAGGTTCCGATTCGCCCTCTTTTGAGAGAGATTGGGCATGCCCATGTAACGGCGTTGGCTAGTCGTCCAAAATTAATTGGAGGTGCGCGTGCGCACTATCCGCAAGATTCTATTAGAAAGTCGTGAGAATGAAAAAAACAAAACAACAACTAGAAAAAATTACCAAATATTCGATTCGTAAGCTAACTGTTGGGGTAGGTCCTGTAGCTATCGGGGCCTTCCTTTTTGGTGCCAGTACCCTTTCGGTAGATAAGGTTCAGGCCAATGAAGTTGGTGGTGCTCATAGCGTTCATTACCGTTATTTAGCGGAGCAGGAATTAACCGAGTCTGAGAAAGCCCTGATTCACCATGAGGTTCCAACAGAATTTCAAGATGATGATATTCTTTATGTAGTTTATCGTAAGAAGACAACTAACAGTCAACAACTTCCTTACACAGGAAGTAAGGAAGTTGCTTTAGCAGGTCTTGGCTTGGCTACTGCTTCTCTAGCAGTCTTTTTGGTGTCTAAAAAAGGTCGTAGAGAAGTCCTAGGTGTTCTCTTGATTGGTTCTTTAGGAGCCAGCACCTTTATACCTTATGGGACATTTGCATTTGAAAATAAAGAATTGCTTTCTTATAACCAAACTATTTCAGCCTCTACACATGAAGGTTTGGCTGAAGGGATTATCCACATTGATGGCTATGAATACATTGGCTACTTCAAGGAAGCAGAACTTCATCCATCAAGCCCAGTTTCAGCTGAACAGCCTCAGTTGCCAGTAGAGAAGCAAAGTTCAAAAGAAAATGAGAAAACTGAAGTCGTTCAAGAAAGAGCTGCGGTTACTCCAGAAACTGTCGTTGAAAAACCTGTAGTGGAGACTCCAGTTGGTCCCGCTACTGAAGAAAAACCAGTTTCTGAGAAACCTCAGACAAGACAGGAAGAGAGCTTGGTGGAGATTCCTTTTGAAACGGTCACAAGCCCAGAAACGAATCTAGCAGAAGGACAGACTCGTATCGTCACAGCCGGAGTAAATGGTCAGCGTAGAATTGTAACCAAAGTTTCGGTGGTCAATGGTCAAGAAGTTAGAGAAGTCATCGAAGATCAAGTGGTTCAAAATCCTGTGTCGCAAGTCATTGCAGTCGGAACTAAGAAAGAGGTGCAACCTGCCCCAACTCCAGTACCACAAGCTGAACCAAGTCATCAAGTAGCTAAAGGAACCCAAGAGGCAGGTAAGGAAGGTCAATCTTTAACGCAATCCGAATTGCCAGAGGCTACAGTAGAGTCTAAAGGTACCCAAGAAGAAGGTAGAGAAGGCCAAGCCCTAACGCAACCCGAATTACCAGAAGCTCCAGTTGAAGTGAAAGGTACTCAAGAAGAAGGTAAGGAAGGCCAAGCTTTAGTACAGCCAGAACTTCCTGAATATAAAGAACCAGTTTCAACTAAAGGAACACAAGAACCCGAACATGAAATGAAGTCTCCAGTGCTAGACTTACCAGAATATAAAGTAACAACTGGTACAGTTGAGAAATCTACTGAAAGTGAATTAGATTTCACAACAGAAGTAGTTCCTGACGACACAAAATATGTGGGTGAAGAGGTAGTTGAACGTCAAGGTACTAAAGGAGTTCAAGTTACGAAAACAACTTATGAAACAGTAGAAGGTGTTGAAACAGATAAAGTCCTTTCTACAACGACAGAAGTAAAAACTCCCGCTGTTTCTAAAGTCGTTAAAAAAGGTACGAAACCTATTGAAGGAACAAAAGTTGAGACAAGAGAAGAAGTCATTCCTTTTGCTACAAAAACAGAAGATGATGACACTTTAAAACGTGGAACAACTAAAGTTGCTCAAGAAGGTGTAGACGGTAAGAAACAAATTACTGAAACCTATAAAACGATTCGTGGAGAAAAAACAAGTGAAGCTCCAACAGTAGAAGAAAAAGTTATCTTACAACCTCAAGATAAAATTATTAAGAATGGTACAAAAGGTTTAGAAAAACCAACATTACAGTGGGCTAATACTGAAAAAGATATCTTGAAGAAGAGCGCTGCAGCTAGTTATACATTGAATAAACCAGCTGGAGTAGAAATTAAATCAATTAAATTAGCGTTAAAAGATAAAGATGGACAACTTGTTAAAGAAGTAACGGTAGAAGAAAATAAATTAAACGCTACTTTAGATAAATTGAAATATTATCAAGGTTACACTCTATCCACAACAATGGTTTATGATCGTGGAGAAGGCGAAGAAACTGAGAAATTAGAAGATAAACAAATTCAATTAGACCTTAAAAAAGTTGAAATCAAAAATATTAAAGAAACAAGCTTAATGAGTGTGGATGCTGAAGGAAATGAAACAGATAAGAGCTTATTATCTGAAAAGCCGACAGACGTTTCTCCATTGTATTTACGTGTAACAACTCATGACAACAAAGTGACAAGACTTGCAGTAAGTTCAGTTGAAGAAGTTGTTGTTGATGGAAAAACATTGTACAAAGTTGTAGCCAAAGCTCCAGACTTAGTTCAACGTAGAGACGATGATACACTAAGCGAAGAGTATGTACATTACTTTGAAAAACAAAAAGCAAAAGAAGGTAATGTATACTACAATTTCAAAGAATTAATTGAAGATATGCAAAAAACTCCAAATGGTGAGTTCAAGTTGGGTACGGACTTAACTGCTGCAAATGTTCCGACTCCGAATAAACAATACGTGACGAACATTTTTAAAGGGAAGTTGTATAGTGAAGGTGACAAACGTTATACCATTCACAACCTAGCTCGACCATTGTTCAACCGTGTTGAAAATGCTCATATTCATGACATCAACTTTGGTAATGTGAATATCAATATGCCGTGGGCTGATAAAACAGCTCCACTTGGGGATATGTTTAAGAACTCAACGATTGAGAATATTAAAGTTACGGGTAATGTGGTTGGTAATAACGACGTTACAGGCATGGTCAACAAACTAGATGAATCCAATATGCGTAATGTAGCCTTTATCGGTAACATCACAAGCGTGGGTAACAAAGGTTGGTGGTCTGGTGGACTTGTAAGTGAAAGCTGGAGAAGTAATGTAGACAGTTCTTATGTTGACGCGAACATTAAAGCTAACAATGCTAAATTTGGTGGACTTGTTGCCAAAGTCAACCATGGTGGAAATCCAAATGATGTTAAACAAAAAGGTCGATTAACAAAATCTGTTGTCAAAGGTACCATGACGCTTCAAACGAACAATCAAAGTGGTGGTTTAATTCATGAAAACTATGATTGGGGTTGGGTTGAAAATAACGTCAGCATGATGAAAGTGACAAATGGTGAAATGATGTATGGTTCAGGATCGGTTGACTCAGGTGACCCATACTTCGGATTTGATTACTTCAAGAACAATGTGTATGTGAATGATGTTGCATCAGGTAACGTTTCTTATAACCGTTCGAAACAAATTAAGGGTGTCGATCAAGTAGAAGCGGATAAACGTATTGCTTCGTTCAATATCACAGCTGATAAATATGAAATCACACCATATTTGACTGATAAACTGAATTATGTAGCGTATAAAGAAGACACGTATAAAACTACTCAAGATTACAATGCAGAACGTGAACTTGCATACCGTAATATTGAAAAACTTCAACCGTTCTACAATAAAGAGTGGATTATCAATCAAGGTAATAAACTTGCAGAAGGTTCAAACTTGTTAACCAAAGAAGTATTATCAGTTACAGGTATGAAAGATGGACAATTTGTAACAGACTTGTCAGATGTCGATCATATTATGATTCATTATGCTGATGGTACGAAAGAAGAAAAAGCTGTGTCACCTAAGGCTACATCAAACGTGGAACAAGTAAAAGAATATGGTATTACAGATTTAGGAGATGTAGTTTACACACCAAATATGGTGGTTAAAGACCGTACTCAATTACTAAGTGATATTAAAGCAAAACTAGATACAATTACTCTTGAATCTCCTGAAGTTCGTGCGATAACAGGTAATGTTGGAGCATTATATTTAGAAGAAAGTTTCTCAGAAGTAAAAGGAAATCTTGATAAATTAGTAAAAGCTCTTGTTGAAAATGAAGATCATCAGTTAAATGGTGATGAGGCAGCCATCAAAGCACTTCTTAAGAAAGTAGAAGATAATAAAGCTAAAATTATGATGGCACTTACTTACCTCAATCGTTATTATGGAATTGAATATGGTGACTTGAACATTAAGAATATGATGATGTTTAAACCAGACTTCTATGGTAAGACACCAAGTGTTATTGACAGATTGATTCGAATTGGCTCGCAAGAAAAGAACTTAAAGGGTGATAGAACTCAAGATGCATACCGTGAAATTATTGCAGGAGACACTGGTAAAGGTGATTTACGTAGTTTCTTAGATTATAATATGCGTCTCTTCACAAATGACACTGATCTTAATGATTGGTTTATTCACTCAGCGAAAAATGTTTATGTTGTAGAACCTGAAACAACAAATCCAGATTTCAAAAATAAACGTCATCGTGTCTTTGATGGTCTGAATAATAATATGCATGCACGTATGATTTTACCATTATTGAACTTGAAGAAAGCACATATCTTTATGATTTCAACCTATAATACTATGGCTTATAGTTCATTTGAAAAATATGGTAAAAATACAGAAGCTGAACGTGAAGCGTTCAAAGAACGTATTAATTATGTAGCTAAAGCTCAACAAACATACTTAGACTTCTGGTCACGTCTTGCACTTCCGAATGTTCGAGATAGACTTCTTAAGAGTCAAAATATGGTTCCTACACCTGTATGGGATAATCAAGCTTATGCAGGTATTAAGGATGCTAATCGTCGTGGATATGGTACAGATGGTAAGGTAGCGACACCAATTCGTGAGTTATTTGGCCCAACAGATAGATGGCATCAAATTAATTGGAATATGGGAGCTATGGCTAAAGTCTATGCAAATCCATATGAAGATGAACAAGTTTTCTTCATGGTAACAAATATGTTAGAGGACTTTGGTATTTCAGCATTTACACATGAAACAACACACGTAAATGACCGTATGGCATATCTTGGTGGTCATAGACATCGTCCAGGTACAGATCTTGAAGCATATGCGCAAGGTATGTTACAAACACCTGATAAATCAACATATAATGGTGAGTATGGAGCATTAGGTATTAACATGGCTTATCATCGTCAAAATGATGGAGATCAATGGTATAATCCAGATCCTGATAAATTACAAACTCGTGAACAAATCGATCACTACATGAAGAACTATAATGATGCTCTTATGATGTTAGACCATCTTGAAGCTGATGCTGTATTACCGCAGTTAAAAGGAAATACAAGTCGTTGGTTCAAGAAAATGGATCGACAATACCGTAGTGGAAATTCAGGTCATCAGTTCGATAAAATTCGTGAGTTGACAGAGGATGAGAAAAAAATCACCATCAATACAATTGATGACTTAGTTACTAATAACCTAATGACGAAACATGGCGCTCCTGGTGACGGTACTTATAACCCAACGGACTTCAGCTCTGCTTATGTCAATATGAATATGATGACAGGTATCTATGGCGGTAATACAAGTCAAGGTGCTCCTGGTGCGGCATCATTTAAACATAATACATTCCGTATGTGGGGTTACTTCGGATATGAGAATGGATTTGTTGGATATGCTTCTAGTAAGTATCAAGATGCAGCTAATAAAGAAAATAATAAGATGTTAGGTGATGACTTCATTATCAAGAAAGTTTCTAATAACAGATTTAGTACTCTTGAAGAATGGAAAAAAGCTTATTATCAAGAAGTGAAAGCAAAAGCTGACAAAGGATTTACTGCAATTGAAATTGATGGTAAACAAATTACTAATTATGCTGAGCTAAAAGTCTTATTTGATAAGGCGGTTGAGGCTGACCTAGCAGGTGGAGGAACAGCTAAAACTGTAGAGCTTAAATCAAAAGTCTTTAAAGCACTTCTTAAGAATACAGACGGATTCTCAGGAAATCTTTTTAAAGCATAGATTGTATTAAATAGATGAGTAAAAAGGTAGATTAAGTTTTTCTTGATCTGCCTTTTTATGCTATACTTAAGGTATGCATAGAAAAACAGTGATTGATTTTAGGGCTTTGGGGGAGAGATACACCTTTACCCAGCCGATTAAAGAGTTGAAAACGAGAAATGTAGCAGAAGTGTCAGACTTGCTGGCACAAGTGGAAAGCTACCAAGAGCAAGGCTATTATGTGGTGGGCTATGTCAGCTACGAGGCTGCACCTGCTTTTGAAGAGAAACTAGCAGTTCACAAGGCACCTTTATTGGACGAGTATTTACTTTACTTTACTGTTCATGATAGGGTGGAGACCTCCCCTATTCCCTTGACTTATGATGAGGTTGATTTGCCTTCAAATTGGCAGGAAGTAACATCTGCAGATGACTATGAAAAAGCCATTGCTCAGATTCATCATCATTTGCGGCAGGGGGACACCTATCAGGTTAACTACACCGTCCAACTCAAGCAGGACTTAAGTGCTAATCCTTTTGCTATCTACAATCGTATGGTGGTAGAGCAGGAGGCAGGCTACAATGCTTATGTGGAACATGATGAGATGGCAGTGATTTCCATGAGCCCAGAGCTCTTTTTTGAGCAAAATGACCGTGAGTTGACAACACGACCAATGAAGGGAACAACTCAGCGTGGGATCACCGACCAAGAAGACCTTGCCCAAGCTAGTTGGTTGGAGCAGGATCCCAAAAATCGCTCTGAAAATATGATGATCGTGGACCTCTTGCGCAATGATATGAACCGTATTTCTGAGGTGGGGAGTGAGCATGTGGAGCGTTTGTGTCAAGTGGAGCAGTATTCGACTGTCTGGCAGATGACTTCGACTATTAAAAGTCAAGTTCGATCAGATGTGGATTTAGTTGAAATTTTCCGCTCACTCTTTCCTTGCGGTTCTATAACTGGCGCACCAAAGATAGCGACTATGGAAATCATCAAGAACTTAGAGCCTCAAGCACGTGGTGTTTACTGTGGGACCATTGGTATCTTGCTTCCAAATGGACGGAGGATTTTTAATGTGGCCATTCGTACCATTCAACTTCACAAGGGTCAAGCCATTTATGGAGTTGGTGGGGGAATCACTTGGGACAGCACCTGGGAGTCTGAATATCGTGAGGTTCATCAAAAGGCTGCTGTGCTTTATCGGAAACAAATCCCTTTTCAGCTTATTACGACAGGGAAAATTAGTCAGAACCATTTGCTATTTAAAGAAGAGCATATAGAAAGACTCAGAAAGGCTAGTCGCTATTTTGCCTATCCTTTTAATCCAGAATACTTGAGACAAAGGATAGAGGAAGAGTGTCAGGCTTGTGATGCTAATCAAGATTACCGCTTGCGTATTTCTCTCGACAAGTCTGGAGAGATAGAACTCAGTCGTCAAGTATTAACACCCCTTAGTCCAAGTTTTTGTCAGGCCAAACTTTACCTTCAGGAAACCAATTTGCAACAAGCCTTTACCTATTTTAAAACGACTTATAGACCGCATTTGAACCTAGGGAAGCAAGAGATTATTTACCACAATAAGTCTGGAGAACTTCTTGAAACCTCTATCGGAAATTTGGTTCTGAAAATCGCTGGGAAACTCTACACACCGCCTATCGAACTTGGAATCTTACCAGGAATTTATCGTCAGCATTTGCTAGAAACAGGACAGGTAGAAGAGAAAGTCTTGACCTTGGCAGATTTAGCCCAAGCAGAAGCTATTTACGGCTGTAATGCAGTGAGAGGCTTGTATGAATTAAGCCTAGAGGAGAACTAAATAAAACTGGTATTTTACACGGGCTAGGGCAGTCAGCAGAGAGTTGGAAAGAAGTTCGAAATCTACTGACAGATTATCCTTCTGAGGCTATCGAGTTATTTCCTTCTACAGTTAGCAACTATCAACAAGCCAAGGAACGAGTTTATCAGCATCTAGCTCAAGAGACAGAACCTTTTATTTTGGTTGGATTGTCTTTAGGTGCGGCCCTGGCACTAGAACTTTCCAGTTATGATTTACCAAATCTTCAAGGTTTAGTTTTGTCAGGTTGCCCTCTGAAATTAGCTGGAAATATCTTATTTAAAATCCAGTTGATGATTTTTAAACTACTTCCAAAAAGTTTTTTTGAAAAACGGGGAGCAAACAAAGCTCTTATGGTCGGAGTTTCTGAGGAATTGAAGACACTTGATTTAACGGCTATATCAAGAACTTGTCCTTATCCAACCTTACTAATTTGTGGTAGCAAAGATAAACCGAATCTTAGTTCTATGAGAAGTCTTCATAAATTAATATCAGAATCCCAATTTCAGATTATCCCAGACGGCCCTCATGTTTTGAACGAAGCTAAACCAGAAGAGTTTGCTGGGACAGTCAAAGATTTTCTTGAATTGTTAAAGTAAGTTTTGTAAAATAATATTGAAATCGATAACATTGTTATAGGAGAAAGAAATGAACAAACGTCTATTTTTAAAAATGAGTCTGGCTACCTTGCCAGTTTTAGCCTTGTTTTCACAACCTGTGTTAGCAGAAGAAAACATTCATTTTTCTAGTTGTAAGGAAGCTTGGGCGAATGGATACGCGGATATTCATGAGGGAGAACCTGGTTATTCTGCCAAGTTAGACCGTGATCATGATGGTGTGGCGTGTGAATTGAAAAATGCCCCAAAAGGTGCTTTCAAAGCAAAACAATCAACGGCGGCTCAAACTGATACAAGTTCAGCAACAGCAAGTGGCTGGGTTAAGCAGGACGGTGCTTGGTACTACTTTGATGAAAATGGAAATCCAGTGAAAAATGCTTGGCAGGGAAGCTATTACCTGAAAGCTGATGGTAAAATGGCACAGAGCGAATGGATTTATGACTCTTCTTATCAAGCTTGGTATTATTTGAAATCAGATGGTTCTTATGCAAAGAATGCATGGCAAGGAGATTATTACCTTAAATCAAACGGTAAAATGGCACAAGGTGAATGGATTTATGACTCTTCTTACCAAGCCTGGTATTACTTGAAATCAGATGGTTCATACGCTCGCAATACATGGCAAGGCAATTACTATTTGAAATCAGATGGCAAAATGGCTAAAAATGAGAGAGTTGATGGAGGTCGTTACTATGTCGATGCTTCAGGTCTCTGGAAACCATAAGTCAGGATAAAATTCAGAAAGTTAATGCAAACCTTTGCATAAACGATTAGTTTTTGTTATACTATATCTGTAAGCATTTTCAGTTAATTCATAATGAAAAAGGAGAATATGATGAGTCAAAAGATTATTGGGATTGACCTTGGTGGAACTTCTATCAAATTTGCAATCTTGACAACAGCAGGAGAAATCCAAGAAAAATGGTCAATCAAGACCAACATTTTGGATGAGGGAAGCCATATCGTTGATGATATGATTGAGTCTATTCAACATCGTTTGGACTTACTTGGATTGGCAGCAGCAGACTTCCAAGGTATTGGAATGGGATCACCAGGTGTGGTTGATCGTGAAAAAGGAACTGTTATTGGTGCCTACAACTTGAACTGGAAAACTCTTCAACCAATTAAAGAAAAAATTGAAAAAGCCTTGGGTATTCCATTCTTCATCGATAATGATGCCAACGTGGCAGCTCTTGGTGAACGTTGGATGGGTGCTGGAGATAACCAACCAGACGTTGTCTTTATGACACTCGGTACTGGTGTTGGTGGCGGTATTGTCGCAGAAGGAAAATTGCTTCACGGTGTGGCTGGTGCAGCAGGTGAGCTTGGCCATATCACTGTTGACTTTGATCAACCAATCGCATGTACTTGCGGTAAGAAAGGTTGCCTTGAGACAGTTGCTTCTGCAACAGGTATTGTCAACTTGACTCGTCGCTATGCCGATGAATACGAAGGCGATGCAGCCTTGAAACGCTTGATTGATAACGGAGAAGAAGTAACTGCTAAGACGGTCTTTGATCTTGCAAAAGAAGGAGACGACCTTGCTTTAATCGTTTACCGTAACTTCTCACGTTACTTAGGAATCGCTTGTGCCAACATCGGTTCAATCCTAAACCCATCAACAATAGTCATCGGTGGTGGGGTGTCAGCTGCAGGAGAATTCCTTCTACAAGGTATTCAAAAAGTCTACGACGAAAATAGCTTCCCACAAGTACGCACATCAACAAAATTGGCTCTTGCAACTCTAGGAAATGACGCTGGGGTTATCGGGGCAGCATCACTTGTATTGCAATAAAATAAAAAAGGAGAAAATTGCTTTCCAGAAGCGAGTGATTTTCCTCCTTTCTTTTTTTATGCTATACTAGTTAGGACAATGAATGAGGTGAAATGAAATGACCAAAGCAGATACGATTTTTAAAGAAAATATTGAACGCATTCTAAAGGAAGGTGTTTTCTCAGAACAGGCTCGTCCTAAGTACAAGGACGGAACCGTTGCCAACTCTAAATATGTGACAGGTGCCTTTGCCGAGTATGATTTGGCTAAGGGTGAATTTCCCATTACAACCTTGCGTCCTATCGCTATCAAATCCGCCATCAAGGAAGTTCTCTGGATCTACCAAGATCAGTCAAATAGCCTAGACGTGCTTAATGACAAGTACAACGTTCACTACTGGAATGACTGGGAAGTGGGAGATACAGGAACTATTGGTGAGCGTTACGGGGCAGTCGTTAAGAAACACGATATCATCAATAAGCTTCTCAAACAGTTGGAAGCCAATCCTTGGAATCGTCGGAATATTATCTCCCTTTGGGATTACCAAGCTTTCGAAGAAACAGAAGGCCTACTCCCATGCGCCTTTCAGACTATGTTTGATGTCCGCCGTGTTGATGGGGAAATCTATCTGGATGCGACCTTGACTCAGCGCTCGAATGATATGTTGGTGGCCCACCACATCAATGCTATGCAGTATGTGGCTCTTCAAATGATGATTGCCAAACATTTTGGCTGGAAGCTTGGGAAGTTCTTCTACTTTATCAACAATCTCCATATCTATGACAATCAATTTGAACAAGCTCAGGAATTGCTTCGTCGTGAGCCGTCTGACTGCCAACCACGCTTGGTTTTGAATGTTCCTGATGGGACTAATTTCTTTGATATCAAAGCAGAAGATTTTGAATTGGTGGATTATGACCCTGTCAAGCCACAGTTGAAGTTTGACCTAGCTATTTAAAAGAATAGAAAAAAGAAGTTGAGAAAATAAATCCCAACTTCTTTTGTTTCTTAACGTGATACGCGACGACGAGCTGCTTTTTTACGGTTTTCTTCGATGAAAGCTGCTTTTTGCTCTTCTGGTTCGATCACTTTCTTTTTAAATGCGTATACTGCACCTGCAACTGCAGCGACAGTTCCTGCGACACCTGTTACAAGACCTTTAGCGAATCCTTTAGCCATGAGTCTTCCTCCTTTATCTTCTTAATTAGCCAGCCTCCTCAAGAGGTCACATTTTTCTGACTGACCTTTTTGTGTTATAATAATAGTAACGAAAAAATGGGAATTTTTCAAGGAAAAAAGATGAAAACAAAAATAATTGTGATTGTTGGACCGACTGCTGTTGGAAAAACGGCTCTTGCCATTGAAGTGGCCAAGCACTTTGGTGGGGAAGTTGTGAGTGGCGATAGTCAGCAGGTTTACCGTGGTCTAGATATTGGGACGGCTAAAGCTAGTCCAGAAGAACAGGCAGCTGTTCCCCATCATTTAATCGATGTTAGAGAGGTAACCGAGTCTTACTCGGCTTTTGATTTTGTTTCAGAAGCTAAGATGGCTATTGAGGATATTCACAGCCGTGGCAAGCTAGCCATTATAGCTGGTGGAACGGGGCTTTACATCCAGAGTTTACTTGAAGGTTACCATCTGGGGGGGGAGACACCTCATGAGGAGATTTTAGCCTATCGGGCTAGTTTGGAGCCTTATACAGATGAGGAATTAGCCTATCTTGTGGAGCAAGCAGGCCTTGAAATTCCCCAGTTTAATCGTCGTCGTGCTATGCGTGCCTTGGAAATTGCCCATTTTGGTCAGGACTTGGAAAATCAAGAGACCTTGTATGAACCGCTGATCATCTGCTTGGATGATGAACGCAGTCAGCTTTATGAACGTATCAACCATCGAGTTGATTTGATGTTTGAAGCTGAACTTCTAGACGAAGCTAAGTGGCTTTTTGACCATTACCCTGAAGTTCAGGCTGCTAAAGGAATTGGCTATAAGGAACTCTTTCCGTATTTCCGTGGAGAGCAGACCTTGGAGGAAGCTAGTGAGAGTCTCAAACAGGCGACCCGTCGTTTTGCCAAGCGTCAGTTGACCTGGTTCCGTAATCGTATGCAGGTCACCTTTTATCAGATTGGAGAGTCTGGTGTGCAGGAGCGTATTTTTAGCCAGATTGAGGAGTTTTTAGATGATTGAAACGGAGAAAAAAGAGGAACGCGTCCTGCTGATCGGTGTGGAATTGCAGGGCATGGACAATTTTGACCTCTCTATGGAAGAATTGGCCAGTCTAGCCAAGACGGCTGGTGCAGTCGTAGTGGATAGCTACAGACAAAAGCGTGAAAAGTATGACTCCAAGACCTTTGTCGGCTCTGGTAAGTTGGAAGAAATTGCGCTCATGGTGGATGCAGAAGAAATTACCACTGTCATCGTTAATAACCGTCTGACCCCACGGCAAAATGTTAATCTAGAGGAAGTTCTGGGTGTCAAGGTCATTGACCGTATGCAGTTGATTCTAGATATCTTTGCCATGCGGGCTCGAAGTCATGAAGGGAAACTCCAAGTGCATTTGGCTCAGCTCAAGTATCTTTTGCCTCGCTTGGTTGGTCAGGGGATTATGCTCAGCCGTCAGGCAGGGGGAATTGGTTCCCGTGGACCTGGTGAAAGCCAGCTGGAGCTGAACCGTCGTAGCGTTCGCAATCAAATCACAGATATCGAGCGCCAGCTCAAGGTGGTTGAGAAAAATCGAGCGACAGTCAGAGAAAAACGCTTGGAGTCTAGCACCTTTAAGATTGGTTTGATTGGTTATACCAATGCTGGGAAGTCAACTATCATGAACACTTTGACCAGTAAGATCCAGTATGAAGCAGACGAGCTCTTTGCAACTCTGGACGCGACGACTAAGAGTATCCATCTGGGGGGCAATCTACAGGTGACTTTAACTGATACTGTTGGCTTTATCCAAGATTTACCGACAGAGTTGGTGTCCAGTTTTAAGTCAACCTTGGAAGAAAGCAAGCATGTGGACCTTCTGATTCATGTTATTGATGCCAGTAATCCTTACCACGAGGAGCATGAAAAAACAGTCCTGTCCATCATGAAAGACTTGGACATGGAGGATATTCCTCGCCTGACCCTCTACAATAAAGCCGATTTGGTGGAGGATTTCACGCCTACCCAAACGCCTTATGCCCTCATTTCTGCCAAGTCTGAGGATAGTCGTGAGAACTTGCAAGCTTTATTGCTAGATAAGATTAAGGAAATTTTTGAAGCATTTACCCTGCGCGTCCCTTTTTCTAAGTCCTACAAGATTCATGATTTGGAAAGTGTAGCGGTTCTGGAAGAACGTGATTATCAGGAGGACGGTGAAGTGATTACAGGCTACATTTCCGAGAAAAATAAATGGAGGTTAGAAGAATTTTATGACTGATATCAAAACATTAGCTCTAAAATATGGGGGCTATACAAGTCTGGACAAGGTCTATCTGGATCAACTTCTAGCTGGCAAGACAGAGCAGGAGCAGTTGGCACTGATCACTCCTCCGCCTAGCGTGGTCAATGCTTACTTTGCAGAACTATATCAAAAAAAGAGTCCTCAAGCTGCGACGGATTATTTTGCAGAACTCAGCCAGGAGTTGAATCTTTACAATGCTGAACCAAGTTTCACCTTTGAAAATAAGCCCTTTATTCGTCTGAATCTGTCTGGCAAGTCTTTTGGTTTTTGCTATGAGAGTGAGGATCTTGGTCGGATTTTTTCTGAAAATGAGGAAGTAATCTCGGATGACTTGCTTTTTGAAATTGCACAAATTTTCCCCCATCAACTGGTCTTGGAAGAGTCTGGCAAGATTTACATGAAGGCTGTTGGAGGTGAAGAAGTTGTTAGCATGGAGAGTCTAACAGCTTTGACTGATTTGGAAAGCTTGGCTGATGGTCGCAAGCGTCTTAAAGGTTACAGCCAAGAGGAGTTATTACAAGAAGCTACTGCTTTTTCTGGCAAGCGCTATTTCCGATCGGAAAACCGCACAGCCATGTTATATATTGATTAATTAGAAAGTATCGAATGGATATTCAATTTTTAGGAACGGGGGCTGGTCAGCCCTCTAAAGCCCGTAACGTTTCTAGTCTTGCCCTGAAACTCTTGGATGAGATTAACGAAGTCTGGCTCTTTGACTGTGGAGAAGGAACGCAAAATCGCATTTTGGAAACCACGATTCGACCACGTAAGGTCAGCAAAATTTTTATCACCCACCTGCATGGAGACCACATTTTTGGCTTGCCAGGATTCCTTTCTAGCCGTGCCTTTCAAGCCAATGAAGAGCAGACAGATTTAGAAATCTATGGACCTCAAGGGATCAAGTCCTTTGTCTTAACCAGCCTTCGTGTGTCAGGTTCGCGCCTGCCTTACCGTATTCATTTTCATGAGTTTGACCAAGATTCTTTAGGAAAAATCCTTGAGACCGATAAATTCACGGTGTATGCAGAGGAGTTGGACCACACTATTTTCTGCGTTGGCTATCGTGTCATGCAAAAGGACTTAGAAGGAACCTTGGATGCTGAAAAGCTCAAGGCTGCTGGTGTCCCATTTGGCCCACTTTTTGGGAAAATCAAGAATGGTCAGAACGTTGTTCTTGAAGATGGGACTGAAATCAAGGCAGCAGACTATATCTCAGCTCCACGTCCAGGTAAAATTATCACTATTTTAGGAGACACTAGAAAAACGGATTCCAGTGTGCGTCTGGCTGTCAATGCCGATGTCCTTGTCCATGAATCCACTTATGGCAAGGGTGATGAAAAAATTGCTCGTAACCATGGCCACTCTACTAATATGCAAGCTGCACAAGTAGCGGTAGAAGCAGGTGCTAAACGCCTCTTGCTTAACCATATCAGTGCCCGTTTCCTCTCAAAAGATATCAGCAAGCTCAAGAAAGATGCTGCTAGCATTTTTGAAAATGTCCATGTGGTCAAAGACTTGGAGGAAGTGGAAATCTAGCAGTCACAGAAAGGATAAGTATGCCTACTATTCTCATTACTGGAGCTAGCGGTGGCCTAGCCCAAGAAATGGTTAAACTTCTGCCAAATGACCAACTCATCTTGCTTGGAAGAAATAAGGAAAAATTAGCCCAACTCTACGGAAACAATCCCTATGCAGAATTGATTGAAATTGATATTACCGATGATTCAGCCTTAGAAACTATGGTAGCAGACCTCTATCTCCGCTATGGCAAGATTGATGTCTTGATTAACAATGCAGGTTACGGAATTTTTGAGGAATTTGACCAGATTTCTGACCAAGATATTCATCAGATGTTCGAGGTCAATACCTTTGCCCTGATGAATCTATCTCGACGCCTTGCGGCTCGTATGAAGGAAAGCCGAAAAGGCCATATCATCAATATCGTCAGCATGGCAGGTTTGATTGCAACAGCTAAGTCTAGTTTGTACTCAGCAACTAAGTTTGCGGCTATTGGTTTTTCAAATGCCCTACGATTAGAACTCATGCCTTATGGTGTCTATGTGACAACGGTTAATCCAGGACCAATCCGAACAGGATTTTTTGACAAAGCGGACCCAGATGGGACTTATCTTAAGTCGGTTGACCGTTTCCTGCTAGAACCAGATACAGTGGCTAAAAAGATTGTTAAGATTATAGATAAAAATAAACGAGAACTCAATCTCCCTATGTTGTTGAACCTAGCCCATAAGTTTTATACTCTCTTCCCCAAGTTAGCTGATAAGCTGGCAGGGGAGACTTTTAATTATAAGTAAAAAGAACCAATATGCAGGTTATTGCTAGCCTACATATTGGTTCTTATTTTTTCTCAACTATCAAACTGGACTTCTTCTAGTAGATAGTCGATAAAGCGTTCGCCCATCTTAGAAAGGCTGGTTTTTTCATGCTGGATATAGACCAGCTCAATGGGGTCATCAATGTCCAGTGGGATAGAAACGATATTGTCTCCGTTGAGGTTGCTGTTCAAAATCCCTGTTGCAATGGTATATCCATCCAGACCAATCAAGAGATTAAAGAGGGTGGCACGGTCACTGACTACGATAGATTTCTTGTGGTGTTCTTGAGAAAGAATCTCTTCTGAAAAGTAGAAGGAGTTGTGCGTCCCTTGGTCATAACTCAGATAAGGGAAGTTTTCCAAATCAGACAGTTTCACCTTGTCTTTCTTTGCCAGAGGATTGGTCTTGCTGACAAAGATATGTGGCTGGGCTGTGAAGAGATGGTGAGCCAGCAGGTGATTGTCATCCAGCATTTTCGTTAAAACATCACGGTTGTAGCTGTTTAAGAAGAGGACACCGACCTCACTACGGAAGTTCTTGACGTCGTCGATAATCTCCCAAGTCCGAGTTTCACGAAGGAAGAGCTCGTATTTCTCCATATCACTTTTCTTGAGCAGAGAGACAAATGCATTGACCACAAAGGCATAGTGTTGAGACGAAACGCTAAAGAGTTCGCGGTGGGCGACAGGATTTTTATAGCGTTCCTCCAGAAGTTGAGTTTGCTCGACAACTTGACGGGCATAAGAGAGAAACTCCATCCCATCACGGGTCAAGGTGATACCCTTAGGATTACGAATAAAGATTTCAATGCCCATTTCATTTTCCAAATCTCTCACAGCATTGGAAAGACTCGGCTGGGTGATAAAGAGTTGCTTGGCTGCCTCATTCATGGAGCCAGTTTCGACGATTTTGATAATATAATGTAATTGTTGAATTCTCATGTTTTTATTGTACCACACTTGCGTCAGAATCGCCAAAGAAGATAGGAAAATCAGGGGGATTGTGTGAGTCTCTTCTTGAAAAAAACACAAAATTTTGCTAGAATGAGTCTTATGAAAACATTCTATGATGTGCAGCAATTCCTCAAACGATTTGGTATTATTGTTTATATGGGAAAACGCTTATATGATATTGAACTGATGAAACTGGAACTCTCTCGGATTTACGATGCAGGGTTGATGGACAAATTAGACTATCTAGAAGCAGAAGCGGTTCTTCGCAGAGAGCACAAGGTAGAATTGGATTATATTGAGAAAAATGGAGAAAAGAACTAATGGTTACTTGGATTTTGTGGGCACTTATACTAGCAATGTTGGCATGGATGGGCTTTAACTATCTTCGCATTCGCCGTGCGGCTAAAATTGTAGACAATGAGGAGTTTGAAGCCTTGATTCGTACGGGTCAATTGATTGATTTGCGCGACCCAGCAGAATTCCACAGAAAACATATCCTTGGGGCCCGCAATATTCCTTCAAGTCAGTTGAAGACTAGTCTTGCAGCTCTTCGTAAGGATAAACCTGTCCTTCTTTATGAAAACCAACGTGCGCAACGTGTCACAAATGCGGCCCTTTACTTGAAAAAACAAGGTTTTTCTGAGATTTATATCCTTTCTTATGGTTTGGATTCTTGGAAAGGGAAAGTGAAGACTAGCTAACCTTATTTCCAAATTAGTCGAATGATAGGATGAAGCTATTGTTTTATGGTATAATTAATTTGTATAAAATTTAAGGAGTTCTTAGAACATGAAAGAAAAGAAGAAAAATCCACTTTTTGTGGGTATTTTGTCGATTATTCTTGGTTTGTTATTTCCAATTGTAGGCCTGATTTTGGGGATCATAGGATTGGTCTTGGCTTTTTCATACCAAAAAGAATCTAGACTAGACTATAAAACAGAAAAAATTCTCAACATCGTAGGACTTGTGGTTTCTGTACTTAACTGGATTGTAGCCGTCGCAGTATTTTTTAGATAAGCAATAAACAAAAAGCTTTAAACATAAAGCTTTTTTCTTTTATCCACTTTTCTCTAAGTGATTTTTAATGATTTCCAGTTCCTCTGGATTCAAAGGACGGTAATGGCCTTCTGTTAGTTCTGTGTCTAATGTAAAATCACCGAATTGAACTCGTTTGAGAGAAGTCACCTTGACACCAACTGAGAGGAACATTTTCTTGATTTGATGAAATTTTCCTTCTGAAATGGTAATGGAGGCTTGACTGAGGGAAGGTCTTGCAGATAGAATCTCTAGTCTTGCGGGTTTACAGACAGTACCATTTAAAAAGACAATTCCTTTTTGAAAGGCTTGGATATGGTCAGGTGTTAGAAGTCCATTGACCTCAACTCGATAAGTTTTATCGACATGATATTGGGGATGGAGGAGCTGAAAGCCCAAGGGACCGTTGTCGGTCAAGAGGAGGAGACCCGTCGTATCTCGGTCCAGTCGGCCGACAGCATAGAGCTTGTCAGACTGGATGTCAGGCGGAAGCAAGTCCATGACGGTTGGAAGTTCCTTGTCTTTGTTGGCTGTAACGACACCAGCTGGCTTATGAAGCATAAGATAGGTGTGCTCATATCCTTGAATGATTTGGTCCTGAAAAAGGAGTTCTTGTAGTCCCGTATCGATATTCTGAGTTAGGGAGCGGGTTGGGCGACCATCGACTAGAATTTCTCCTTTGAGTAAGGCTTGTTTCATGGCCTTTCGGCTGATTTTTTCTTGGGCTAATAAATTATCTAAACGCATACTGTGCTTATCTTATCATAAGTCGCTTGCTTTGAAAAGGCTTGATGTGAAAAGAAAAGCAGAGTGAAAACATTTACACTTGCTTGAGTTATGTTATTTACTTGAAATTATGGTATAATCGTTCAGTTAGAAAATAAATTTTGAATATTATAGAGGAAATCATGACAAAATTAAGAGAAGATATCCGTAACATTGCGATTATCGCCCACGTTGACCACGGTAAAACAACCCTCGTTGACGAATTATTGAAACAATCAGAAACGCTTGATGCACGTACTGAATTGGCTGAGCGTGCTATGGACTCAAACGATATCGAAAAAGAGCGTGGAATTACCATTCTTGCTAAAAATACAGCCGTTGCCTACAATGGAACTCGTATCAACATCATGGATACACCAGGACACGCGGACTTCGGTGGAGAAGTTGAGCGTATCATGAAAATGGTTGACGGTGTTGTCTTGGTCGTAGATGCCTACGAAGGAACAATGCCACAGACTCGTTTTGTATTGAAAAAAGCCTTGGAACAAGATCTTGTCCCAATCGTGGTTGTCAACAAAATCGATAAACCATCAGCTCGTCCAGCTGAAGTAGTGGACGAAGTCTTGGAACTTTTCATCGAGCTTGGTGCAGATGACGACCAGCTTGATTTCCCAGTGGTTTATGCTTCAGCGATCAACGGAACTTCTTCATTGTCAGATGATCCAGCTGACCAAGAAGCTACTATGGCACCAATCTTTGACACGATTATCGACCATATTCCAGCTCCAGTAGATAACTCAGATGAGCCTTTGCAGTTCCAAGTATCACTTTTGGATTACAATGACTTCGTTGGACGTATCGGTATCGGTCGTGTCTTCCGTGGTACTGTTAAGGTTGGGGACCAAGTTACTCTGTCTAAACTTGATGGCACAACTAAAAACTTCCGTGTTACAAAACTCTTCGGTTTCTTTGGTTTGGAACGTCGTGAAATCCAAGAAGCCAAAGCAGGTGATTTGATTGCTGTTTCAGGTATGGAAGATATCTTTGTCGGTGAAACCATTACTCCGACAGACGCAGTTGAAGCTCTTCCAATCCTACACATCGATGAGCCAACTCTTCAAATGACTTTCTTGGTCAACAACTCACCATTTGCTGGTAAAGAAGGTAAATGGGTAACTTCTCGTAAGGTAGAAGAACGCTTGCAGGCTGAATTGCAAACAGACGTTTCCCTTCGTGTTGACCCAACTGATTCACCAGATAAATGGACAGTTTCAGGTCGTGGAGAATTGCACTTGTCAATCCTTATCGAAACAATGCGTCGTGAGGGCTATGAACTTCAAGTATCTCGTCCAGAGGTTATCGTAAAAGAAATCGACGGTGTTAAATGTGAGCCATTTGAACGTGTTCAAATCGATACTCCAGAAGAATACCAAGGTTCTGTTATCCAAAGTCTTTCTGAACGTAAGGGTGAAATGTTGGATATGATTTCAACTGGTAATGGTCAAACTCGGTTGGTCTTCCTTGTTCCAGCGCGTGGCTTGATCGGATACTCAACTGAGTTCTTGTCAATGACTCGTGGTTACGGTATCATGAACCATACCTTTGACCAATACTTGCCATTGATTCCAGGGGAGATTGGTGGTCGTCACCGTGGTGCTCTTGTTTCTATCGATGCTGGTAAGGCTACAACTTACTCAATCATGTCTATCGAAGAACGTGGTACGATCTTTGTCAACCCAGGTACTGAGGTTTATGAAGGAATGATCATCGGTGAAAACTCTCGTGAAAACGACTTGACAGTTAACATCACTAAGGCTAAACAAATGACCAACGTTCGTTCGGCTACTAAGGACCAAACAGCTGTTATCAAGACACCTCGTATCTTGACACTTGAAGAGTCTCTTGAGTTCTTGAACGACGATGAGTACATGGAAGTAACGCCTGAGTCTATCCGTTTGCGTAAACAAATCCTTAACAAGGCAGAGCGTGAGAAAGCTAACAAGAAGAAAAAATCAGCTGAATAAGAGCTAGAAAGAGAGAAAGATGGTCTATTTAGTCCTAGGGATTTTACTGCTCCTACTCTATGTATTTGCGACACCAGAAAGCATTAAAGGGACAGTCAATATCGTCGCTATGGTATGTATTTTAGTGGCACTCTTGGTTTTGTTGGCTCTATCTTTTCTGAAAATTTTTCAATTACCAACAGAAATGTTTCTAGCAATCGCCATGTTAATCCTAGCTTACTTTAGTGTGAGGGACATCACACTCATGCCAGTCAAAAAAAGTAAAAGAAGATAAAAAAGAGAGTTTCGGCTCTCTTTTTTTGTAGAAATTTTACAATAGTTTGAATTGCCTTTTACTATAACATCATCTTTTTTGCTTGTAAAGTATGAAGGGGAAAACTGGAATAAAATCCGCTAATGACATCTATTTTTAAGGGAACTGTAAAATTCTATTACTAATAATATTTTAGCAAAATATGTTGACAGATTATATAGAAAGTGATATATTTACGGTATAAGAAACCGATTTCAAAATAAGAAAGGATTAAATTTATACTCAATGAAAATCAAAGAGCAAACTAGGAAACTAGCCGCAGGTTGCT
>NZ_JUQO01000078.1 GCF_001074635.1 Streptococcus mitis | reverse complement strand
TTGTGAAAGAAAGAGGTGCTAATCTACTATCTCGACTCTATCGTTATCAAGATATTCAGGGAATTAACATTGATGATGAATCTAATCCTTGGATATTAATGAGTGTTGATCTATCTGACTTGATTCATACGAATATCTATTTAGTTGAAACTTTTGATGAAATAGAGAGATATAGCGGTTATTTGGATGGAATGGAGCGTATGTTAAAGATGTCTGAAAAACGGATGGTATCATAAATATGACGCCGAGAAAAATCGCTATATGAAAGGTAGAACGTTTATTCGCCAATTCCTCTCTGAAAATCAAACAATTCTGTTCCGCAGGAAAACAACTGTGGAGATGATCAAACCCATGAACTAGCAGCGTGCGAGTTGAAAACCAATGTTTTGCAAGAACGAGTGACAACATTAAATCAAATAGCAGAATGTTTACTGGCTTCAGTTGAAAACAAGCAAGAGATGAAGTTTATTTTTTAAATTTTATATATAATTTGTATCTTTTGTTTTGTTAATTTGTATTTAAAATTTAATCGTGTTACAATTGAAATTGAAATCAAATAGAAAAGGAAAATGCAAACGTGGGCACACTTTTAGCAACAAGATTAAAAAATAGACGAAAAGAATTAAAAATGTCTCAGCGAGAATTGGCTGAGGGGATATGCAAACAGGGACAGATTAGTCGATTAGAGAATGGAGAATTTACTCCAGGAGCAGACTTTTTATATGCTCTGTCTAAGAAGTTAAAAGTTAGTATGGATTATTTTTTTAATGAGCAAATTGAAGAGGAGATTGACGAGCTATCAGGGTTTAAGAAGTTAGCTCAGACATTTATCACAAATCGAAATTATGAGTCTTTGAAATATATATATGAATTAGAGAGTGTAAAGGTACATCGCTTGTCTCTAGTAGATAAGTTTTATATGGAGTGGATAAAATCTCTTATAGATTTTTATTTCTATGGGCAACAAGAGGAGGCTGTGGCAAGATTGGAGAAGGTACTGTCTCAGTTAAGTGTAACTGACTTGACCTACCTTCAAGTTGCAAATACTCTATTCAATTTTTATTATGATATTGAAGATTTAGAAAGTTTTAATGAAATTCGAGAAAAGTTAGAGTATCAAGTAAATCAACTCAAGTTAAACACAATTGAAGAATTAAACCTTTCTATTAAATTTAATTATAATGTTTGTCGCTATCTATGGTTGCAGAATAATACTGAAGAGGCTATTACTAAAATCACAGATACGATAAAGCAATGTAAGACGTATAGAACAACATATCTTTTGGCTGATTTGTATTTATTGATGGGAAATGTCAGTAAGAATTTTTCTTCTAAAGTTGCAGTAAAAGAGTACTTTGAAACGGCTTATTTCCTGTATAAGCTTGAGGGAAATATGTCAATGGCTCTTAAAATCGAGCATTATATTGCAGATATAATAGAATAGTAAAGACGATGTTCAATTAAGCATCGCTTTTTTAATCCAAAAAGATACAAATATGTATTTAATAAAAATAAATAAAAAATATTATCAAAATTCTTGACAGTATTATATTGAAGTGCTAAAATGAGTGCAAGAAAATATTAGGCTTTGTGTCTATAAAACATCTACAGAAACTTACTATAGACTGAGTGAATGTAAAGAGACTTCAGCCTGTGAAGACTTGAGAGGTAAAATGAATGAATGAATTAGAAGTTAGATTTGAACTCAACGATGAGAGAGATTATAATAATGCTATTTCATATTTAGAAAAATCTTATAAATTTAAGAGTGAAAATAAGCAAGTTGATGAATATTTTAAAACAAAAGGAAGAGAATTTGAAAATGATGAGGTAGGTAGCTTTATCTACAGAATTCGCCAAGAAGATGATAATAGAGCAAGTATTTTCACAAGAAAAGATACGATAAAACAAGGAATGTGGAGTGAAAGTGAAATAGAGTTGGAATCTGAAAAATTAGAATTTGTAAGGAATATCTTGCAAGATGGTTTTTCAAATATATTCACAATAAGTAAATATAGAAAGACTTATCATGATGAATTAGAAAATAAAACGATTAATCTAGATAAGATTGATGGTCTTGGATTTTATCTTGAGATAGAGATTTTAGGAGATTTTTCAAAAGAAGATTATAATAATTTTTATGAGAAAATGTGCGGAGAGTTCTCGTTTTTAAATTCAAAAATAGAAACAAAGGGCTATGTCCAATTAATGAGAGAAAAAAATGGACGTAATTGAAATTATCAAACAGTTTTATTCTTACGATCATGTAACAAAACAGATATCATATTTTTCAAATAAATTAGATGGCGTAAGTATTAATAGATTGACTAACCCGGTGGAGGTTGGCTTATCATTTCTAGTGAAGAATTGCAAAGAACCAGAAGAGATGATTTATCATGCTTTAGCTTTTTTGCCCAGCATCCTTTGAATGATTTCTTAGTTTTATATATTATACTTTTCTCAGGAGAGAGCCGTATGTACAGATGATTAAGGGATTTGAGGAAAAATCGTGATTTAACCCAAAAAGAATTAGCAAAATTACTTTCATGTACAACTTCAGCATATTCAAAGATAGAGCATGGAAAACGAACTCTTACTGCAGAAATTTCGATAGATCTCTCAAATTTTTATAATGTAAGTACAGATTATCCCAATAAAATTTCGTTTAAATAAAATCTCCTTGTTTGAAATCTTGTGAAGTTAAACAAGGAGATTTTATTTGTACATTGACAATTGAATGAGACAGGGAAAAAACTCGATTACAGGAGAACATGAAGTAAATCTTTCCACAATAAAATAGAGCGATACTTTATATGCATGCCATGATACTTCTGCCCGTTCAGGCTGCCACCGTAAAAGAGCAGCAAGTGAAATTCTTAGGACAACTTCATTAGTCATGCCCTGGCGGTAAAAATATTTTTTAGGAAAGATAATGACATGAACATAATCTATCTATCGAAACTTCCATTGCAGAATAGGCTGACAAAAAAGGAATTCTAAAAAGATGGGATGGTTTAAATCAATATACATTGAACAGGTGGATTAAAGAAATGCGAGAAAGCAAAACATTTTCCATATATGTAAATACCCCAACCCATAAGCTTGTTTTCATTAATCTAGAAGGATTTGAAAGTTTCTTAATATGGAAGCAAAAGCGGACAAAATAAAGAAGTCATGATATAATATAAGGTAGATTTCTATGTTATAAAGTAAGGACTGTTTGGACATCTTTCGTTTTAAAACTCTATATGTTCAAACGATAGTAAAATAAAATAGGGGCTCTAAACCCTTGCTACGAAAGGACAAAACTCAATGGCTACAATTCAATGGTTTCCTGGTCACATGTCTAAAGCACGTCGACAGGTGCAGGAAAATTTAAAATTTGTTGATTTTGTGACTATTTTGGTGGATGCACGCTTACCTCTATCTAGTCAAAACCCTATGTTGACCAAAATCGTTGGTGACAAACCAAAACTCTTGATTTTAAACAAGGCAGACTTGGCTGACCCAGCAATGACCAAGGAATGGCGCCAGTATTTTGAATCACAGGGAATTCAGACGCTAGCTATCAACTCCAAAGAGCAAGTGACTGTAAAAGTTGTAACAGATACGGCCAAAAAGCTCATGGCTGATAAGATTGCTCGCCAGAAAGAACGTGGTATCCAGATTGAAACCTTGCGAACCATGATTATCGGGATTCCAAACGCTGGTAAATCCACTCTTATGAACCGTTTAGCTGGTAAGAAAATTGCCGTTGTCGGCAATAAACCAGGGGTTACCAAGGGACAACAATGGCTCAAAACTAATAAGGACCTTGAAATCCTAGACACACCGGGGATTCTTTGGCCTAAGTTTGAGGATGAAACTGTTGCGCTTAAGTTGGCCTTGACTGGAGCTATCAAAGACCAGTTACTTCCTATGGATGAGGTAACTATTTTTGGCCTCAATTATTTCAAAGAACATTATCCAGAAAAGCTAGCCGAACGCTTCAAACAAATGAAAATTGAGGAAGAAGCGCCTGTTATTATTATGGATATGACCCGTGCCCTCGGTTTCCGTGACGACTATGACCGCTTTTACAGTCTCTTTGTGAAGGAAGTCCGTGATGGCAAACTCGGTAACTATACCTTAGATACATTGGAAGACCTCGATGGCGACGATTAAAGAAATCAAAGAACTCCTTGCTACTGTCAAGGACCTTGATAGCCCTATTTTTTTAGAGCTTGAAAAGGATAATCGCTCTGGAGTTCAAAAGGAAATAAGCAAGCGTAAAAAAGCCATTCAGGCAGAATTGGATGAGAATCTTCGTTTGGAATCCATGCTTTCCTATGAAAAAGAACTTTACAAGCAAGGATTGACCTTAATTGCTGGTGTTGATGAGGTCGGCCGAGGTCCTCTTGCTGGGCCTGTAGTCGCTGCAGCTGTTATTTTACCTCAAAATTGTAAAATTAAAGGTCTCAACGACAGCAAGAAAATTCCTAAAAAGAAACATCTGGAGATTTTCCAAGCAGTTCAGGAGCAAGCCTTGTCAATCGGCATTGGTATCATGGATAATCAGGTCATCGACCAAGTCAATATCTATGAAGCAACCAAACTGGCCATGAAGGAAGCTATCTCCCAGCTCAGTCCTCAACCTGAACATCTCTTGATAGATGCCATGAAACTGGACTTGCCCATTTCACAAACATCTATCATCAAAGGAGATGCCAACTCCCTCTCCATTGCAGCGGCTTCCATAGTAGCCAAGGTGACACGTGATGAATTGATGAAGGAATACGATCAGCAGTTCCCTGGCTATGATTTCGCTACTAATGCAGGATATGGAACAGCTAAACACCTGGAAGGCCTCACAAAACTAGGAGTTACCCCAATTCACCGAACCAGCTTTGAACCCGTTAAATCACTGGTTTCAGGAGAAAAAGAAAGTTAAGTTAGAAGGAATGATTATGGAGGAACAGTCAGAAACACTCAGTTCCAAGAAAGAATTTGCCTTTGCCTCAAGCACCATATTATCCCAAGTTGGACGAGGAATCATTGTTGGACTCATCGTCGGACTCATCGTCGGATCCTTTCGTTTCTTAATTGAAAAAGGCTTCCACCTGATACAAGGACTTTATCAAGATCAAGCGCACCTAGTGCGCAACCTTTTTATCATTGGTCTATTTTATTTAATAGTTTGTTGGCTCAGTGCGAAATTAACTCGGTCAGAAAAAGACATCAAAGGCTCAGGAATTCCTCAAGTTGAAGCCGAATTAAAGGGACTCATGACCCTCAACTGGTGGGGCGTACTTTGGAAAAAATATGTTCTAGGAATTTTGGCAATTGCCAGTGGACTCATGCTGGGGCGTGAGGGACCCAGTATTCAACTCGGAGCAGTTGGTGGAAAAGGTATTGCCAAGTGGCTCAAATCCAGTCCAGTAGAGGAACGCTCCTTGATTGCTAGTGGAGCTGCCGCTGGTCTAGCTGCAGCCTTTAATGCACCGATTGCAGGACTTCTCTTTGTGGTAGAAGAAGTTTATCACCATTTTTCACGCTTTTTCTGGGTATCTACTCTCGCAGCTAGTCTCGTAGCAAACTTTGTCTCACTGCTCATATTTGGCCTAACACCCGTACTGGATATGCCAGACAATATCCCACTCATGACCCTAGACCAGTATTGGATTTACCTTCTTATGGGAGTTTTTCTTGGACTATCTGGTTTTCTCTATGAGAAAGCTGTGCTCAATGTTGGTCGAGTTTATGATTGGCTTGGTCAAAAAATCCATTTGGATAGAGCATATTATCCAATTCTTGCTTTTATCCTTATCATACCAGTCGGCATCTTCTTACCACAAATCCTTGGTGGTGGAAATCAGCTGGTTCTTTCCCTAACTGAGCAAGATTTTAGTTTCCAAGTTCTATTAGTTTACTTTTTGATTCGCTTTGTTTGGAGCATGATTAGTTATGGAAGTGGCCTTCCAGGAGGAATTTTCCTACCAATTTTAGCGCTTGGCTCCTTACTTGGAGCTCTAGTTGGTGTTATTTGTGTCAATCTTGGACTTGTCAGTCAGGAGCAATTCCCTATATTTGTCATTCTAGGAATGAGTGGCTATTTTGGAGCAATATCTAAGGCTCCCTTAACTGCTATGATACTAGTAACTGAGATGGTAGGAGATATTCGCAACCTCATGCCACTTGGATTAGTCACCTTAGTTGCCTACATCATCATGGATCTGCTCAAGGGTGCGCCAGTCTATGAGGCTATGTTGGAAAAAATGCTGCCAGAAGAGGCGACTGATGAAGGAGAAGTCACTCTCATTGAAATCCCTGTTTCAGATAAAATAGCAGGAAAACAAGTTCACGAACTCAATTTACCACACAACATCCTCATCACAACCCAAGTTCATAACGGTAAAAGCCAAACAGTTAACGGTTCAACCAGAATGTATCTTGGAGACATGATTCATCTAGTGATTCCAAAAAGTGAAATTGGGAAAGTCAAAGATTTGTTGTTGTAGGAGTTTTTTACATAATTTATATTACGTAAAAAGTTGGCTTGATTTATTTAGAAAACCGATTCTCAGCAATGAGATCGGTTATTTTTTACAGATAAGATATTTCACATACAAGTAATTGAACTTTGGTAAAAATAAGACTATAATCAAGTTAGAAAGGATAAAGCATAAAGCTAGAAAGGAGTTTACTGTATCAAATCTTTACAGTATATAGCTCTTCAGTTATGTAGAATGAACAGAAGTATCGTTACTGATAATCTCTTTTTTATTTTCTTTATTCTGTTGACTATTTCATTCTGGTTTAGTATTTGGAAGCTAGAAAAAGCACTAGCTAATGATTCACAATAATAACTCCAAAGATTTAGATCTATTTTACACAGATTTAAGTCTTTTTTATCACTTAAAAAACTCCTATAACATCTTTCCGAAAAACTATAATTTTCTTGAAAAATGTATAAGTCTATGCTATACTACTTGTAGACTTATTTATGGAGAAAATACATGAAACGTGAGATTTTATTAGAACGAATCGACAAACTAAAACAAATCATGCCCTGGTATGTTCTTGAATACTACCAATCTAAGCTTGCTGTTCCCTATAGTTTCACAACCTTGTACGAATACCTTAAGGAATATGATCGATTTTTCAGCTGGGTTTTAGAGTCTGGTATCTCAAATGCCGATAAAATATCTGATATTTCTTTATCTGTCTTGGAAAATATGTCTAAGAAAGACATGGAATCCTTTATCCTTTATCTACGTGAACGTCCTTTGCTGAATGCTAATACAACCAAGCAAGGAGTTTCTCAGACAACCATCAATCGGACCTTGTCAGCACTTTCTAGTCTTTATAAGTATTTGACTGAGGAAGTTGAAAACGACCAGGGAGAACCTTATTTCTATCGAAATGTAATGAAGAAAGTTTCAACTAAGAAAAAGAAAGAGACACTTGCTGCCAGAGCTGAAAACATCAAACAAAAGCTCTTTCTAGGTGATGAAACAGAAGGGTTTCTGACTTATATAGACCAAGATTACCCACAACAGCTCTCAAATCGTGCTCTTTCATCCTTCAACAAAAATAAAGAACGTGATTTGGCCATTATTGCTCTTCTCTTGGCGTCTGGTGTTCGCTTGTCTGAAGCAGTCAATCTGGATATAAGGGATCTCAATCTCAAAATGATGGTTATTGATGTCACTCGAAAAGGGGGCAAACGTGACTCGGTCAATGTCGCTGCCTTTGCAAAACCTTACCTAGAGAATTATCTAGCCATTCGAAATCAACGCTATAAGACGGAAAAAACAGATACAGCCCTTTTTTTGACTCTCTACAGAGGAGCTCCTAATCGTATCGATGCTTCCAGTGTGGAAAAGATGGTTGCTAAGTACTCTGAGGACTTCAAAGTCCGTGTAACTCCCCATAAACTGCGCCATACCCTAGCAACCAGGCTCTATGATGCGACTAAATCGCAAGTTTTGGTCAGCCATCAGCTAGGACATGCCAGTACACAAGTCACTGATCTCTATACCCATATCGTCAACGATGAACAAAAGAATGCTCTGGATAGTTTATAAACTACATAAAATAAATTATGTAAAGCAAAACTCATAAAAAGAAGCTGGTTCTACAACCAACTTCTTTTTGATTTATCCAACTACCGCTTCAGCGATTTCTTCACGGCTAATACCAGCGAAGTAGCGTGTAATATCAATGGTTTCTAGCGCTTTAAGGACGTCTTCGCGTTCGTATTTGACGCCACGAAGGACATCTTCTACAGCTACAACGTCTTCGATACCAAAGAAGTCACCGTAAATCTTGATGTCTTGGATTTTTGATTCGACAACATTAGCAAAGACTTCCACCTTACCACTAGTGAATTTGGTCCCACGACGGACGTTAAACTCAGGTGATTTGCCGTAGTTCCAGTCCCAAGTACCAAACTTAGTATCCTTGATACGGTTAATTTCAGCCAATTCTTCCTCAAAAAAAACGTATTCAGTCATCTCTGGATACTCTTTTTTCATGTATTCCAAGAGTAAATCACGGAATTCTTCGACTGTGATTTTTTCTGGTAATTCATTGATAATATTGGTTACGCGAGCACGAACAGATTTCACCCCTTTTGATTCAAATTTGTCCTTTGAAACCTTAAGGGCGTTAGCAAGGACTGACAAATCAACGTCAAAGAGCAAGCAACCATGGTGCATGATACGGCCATTAATATAAGCTTGGGCATTGCCACAGAATTTCTTACCGTCAATTTCTAAGTCATTACGGCCTGTGAATTCAGCTTTTACCCCAAGTTGAGCTAGTGTATTGATAACTGGAGTCGAGAAGCTCTTGAAGTCAAATGCCTTATTTTCATCTTCTTTTGAAATGATCGTGTAGTTGAGGTTATTTAAATCGTGGTAAACAGCTCCACCACCGCTGATACGGCGGACCACCTCAATACCATTTTCTCGAACATAATCACGGTTGATTTCTTCGATGGTATTCTGGTGACGACCAACAATGATAGATGGCTTGTTAATCCAAAGTAGGAAGATTTGATCCTCATCCAAAAGGTGTTTAAAGGCATATTCTTCCAAGGCAATATTAAAGGCAGTGTCGTTTGAATGATTGATAATATATTTCATAAGATACCTTCTAATACGATAGAGACTGGAAAATAATTCCAGTCTAGTCTATCTTCGTTTTATTTTTTCTTAGGTGAATGGATAGCCATTCCAAGAACGTCTGCAAATGCTTCGTACATTACTTCAGAGTAGGTTGGGTGTCCGTGGATAGTCTTCAGCATTTCTTCAACAGTAATTTCCATTTCGATAATGCTCGACGCTTCATTGATCAATTCTGCAGCTGCAGGACCGATGATATGAACACCAAGGATTTCCCCGTATTTCTTATCTGCAATGACTTTTACGAAACCTTGAGCAGCATCAGAAGCAATGGCACGACCATTAGCAGCAAAGTTGAATTTACCGATTTGGACATCATATTTCTCACGGGCTTGTTCTTCAGTCAAACCAACTGCTGCTACTTCTGGAAGTGTGTAGATAGCTGCAGGAGTCAAATTCAACTTGGCAACAGCATGATTTCCTTTAAGAGCATTTTCGGCGGCAACTTCCCCCATGCGGAAGGCTGCGTGAGCCAACATCTTCGTACCGTTGATGTCACCTGGTGCGTAGATTCCAGGAACAGAAGTTTCCATGTATTCGTTGACCTTGATGCGGCCACGATCCAATTCAAACTCAACATCACCAATTCCTTCAAGGTCTGGCACACGACCGATTGAAAGAAGGGCTTTACTTGCGATAATATCGTCTTTTCCTTCAACCTTGATACGAAGTTGACCATTTTCTTCGACGATTTCTTGGAGTTTAGTGTCAGTTAAGATGGTCATTCCTTTACGTTCAAGAATCAAGCGAAGGTTCTTAGAAACTTCCGCATCCATAGCTGGTACGATACGGTCCATCATTTCGATAACAGTCACTTTTGAACCAAATGTCATGAAGGCCTGACCGAGTTCGATACCGACAACACCACCACCGATGATAACAAGGCTTTCTGGCACTTCGTTCATTTCAAGAATGTCATCACTGGTCATGACAAGTGGAGATTCCATACCAGGAACGTTGATTTTGCTGACTTTTGAACCACCAGCAAGGATAATTTTCTTGGTTTCAAGCAATTCCGAACCATTTACCAAGACATTCTTTTCTTTAGTGATGGTACCAATTCCCTTATGGACAGTAACTCCGTAGCTACGAAGAAGACCAGCAACACCACCTACCAAGGTATTGACAACTTTAGATTTTGTTTCTAAAAGTTTGTCCATATCTACAGTAAAGTTTGGATTTTCGATAACGATACCACGGTTAGCTGCATGACCAATATTCTCAATGATTTCAGCATTATGAAGGTAGGTCTTGGTTGGGATACATCCACGGTTCAAGCAGGTTCCACCGAGTTCTGATTTCTCAACAAGGGCAACCTTACCGCCAAGTTGAGCAGCTTTAATGGCTGCAACATAACCAGCAGGACCTCCACCAATGACAACGATATCAAAGGCATCATCGCTCTTACCATCATCGTTTGAGGCACTTGCTGCAGGTGCTGGGCTAGCTTCTGGCACTGCTGCTCCAGCTGTTGGGATATTTTCCCCTTCTTCACCAAGGTAACCGATGACTTCAGTTACTGGGACAGTTTCACCATCTCCTTTGAGAATGGCAATCAAGTACCCATCTTCTTCGGCTTCCAATTCCATGCTGACTTTGTCAGTCATGATTTCCAAAAGGATTTCTCCTTCTTTTACAAATTCTCCGACTTTTTTATTCCATTGAACGATTTGTCCTTCTGTCATATCCACGCCGGCTTTTGGCATAATTACTTCTAAGGCCATGTCTTCCTTCCTTTATCTATATCTTAAAAATGAATACTCTTGTTCTTAAATCAACATTGAGATTGGATTTTCTATCAATTCTTTCAAGTCTTTCATAAACTTAGCACCAGCCATACCATCTACAACACGGTGGTCGATGGTTAAACCAAGACTCATGATTGGGCGAATGACAATCTCACCATTGACGACTACAGGTTTCTCTACTGTTGAGCTCACCCCGAGGATAGCTGAGTTGGGTTGGTTAATGATAGGACCGAAGGACTGAACACCAAACATTCCCAAGTTACTAATTGTGAAGGTTGAATTTTGCAATTCGCTTGGAGCCAATTTGCCATCCAAAGTACGGCCAATAACATCTTTGAAGGCAACTACCAACTCAGACAAACTCATTTTTTCAGCATTATAAACAACTGGTGTCATCAATCCATTATCCATCCCAACTGCCATCGCAAGATTGACATAGTTGTGAGTGATAATAGTTTTGCCATCTTCTGTCAATGAAGCGTTGATGTAAGGATGTTTCATCAAGGTTTTCACAACAGCAAGTGAAAGAAGGTCTGTTACAGTAGTCTTCTTCCCAGTTGCTTCCATGATTGGCTCAAGAACCTTCTTACGAAGAGCCAACATTTCAGTCATATCAACTTCATAGTTGAGCGTAAAGGTTGGCGCAGTTAGGTAAGATTCAACCATGCGTTGGGCAATAACCTTACGCATTGGTGTCATTGGAATACGCTCGATTTCACCGTATGGTGTTACGTTATCAGGAACTTCTTCCACTTTTTCAATCTGAGCAGGAGACTTGATAGTGTTGTTTTCAATATTTTCAGGAAGCAAGGCCAAAACATCCTTCTTCATGATTTTACCACGATGACCAGTTCCTTGGATTTCCTGCCAAGCAATGTTATGTTCGAGGGCAATTCGTTTTGCAAGTGGCGAAATGCGAACCACGTTTGTGTCTTTATAAGTTTCCACGTCTTCTTTGTGGACACGACCGTTTGCACCTGAGCCAGAAACATCGTAGAGGTTGATCCCTAAATCATCCGCTAACTTTCTAGCCGCAGGAGTCGCTCTTAGCTTGTCATCAGCCATGACCTCTCCAATTCTATACTAAGATATTAAGGACGCAGAGGGCAATGAAAAAATAGGAGATTGACGATGTGTTCGATGAACACAAGGAAATCTATCTTTTTTTCGAAGACCTCCGTCCGAATTCAATTACATGATACTAAGGGCGTAAAAAAGCGATAGAAAAATAGGAAATCGACGCTGGCTTCGATGAAGCCAAGGAGATTAAACTTTTTTCCGAGCTTTTAGCCCGTGTTCAACTCTACAAGTAACTTGGACACGAAACGCGTCTCAAGTTACTACGGTTGCCGCTATCTGCGACCAACCTAGTAGACTTACTAAGTCATTCGTCGAATATTATCGATTCGACTCACTCATGTCGCAACTCTTCAAATCACTTGAATACAACACGTATCTCAAGTTTCTAAAGTTAAAAATAGCTATTTTTTTACATAACTTATCTTATGTAACTCTATTCTTTATTATATGTCTTACGGATTGCTTCTTTAATGCTTTCAACTGTTGGAATCATTGCATTTTCTAGGTTTTGTGCGTAAGGCATCGGCACATCTTCTCCTGCGCAACGACGGATTGGTGCATCTAGATAGTCAAATGCTTCTGATTCTGAAATAATAGCTGAAATCTCTCCGATATAGCCACTTGTTTTGTGGGCATCGTTGACCAGAACAACCTTACCAGTCTTCTTAACTGAGTTGATGATGATATCCTTATCAAGCGGAACAAGGGTACGTGGGTCAACAATTTCAACTGAAATGCCTTCTTCTGCTAATTCTTCAGCAGCTTGAACCACACGGCGAAGCATTTTACCGTAAGTAACAACTGTTACATCTGTACCTTCACGTTTGATTTCCCCAACTCCAAGTGGGATTGTGTAGTCTGGATCAACTGGCACTTCCCCTTTTTGGTTAAATTCTGACTTGTACTCAAGAATGATAACAGGGTTATTATCACGGATAGAAGACTTGAGAAGTCCTTTCATGTCCGCAGGTGTACCTGGAGCTACAACCTTAAGTCCAGGAATGTGAGTAAACCAAGACTCTAATGATTGCGAGTGCTGGGCTGCAGAACCAACTCCATTACCAGCAGCGCATCGGACAGTCATTGGTACCTGACCTTTCCCACCAAACATGTAACGTGTTTTAGCAGCTTGGTTGACGATATTGTCCATGGCAATAACAGAAAAGTCCATGAAGGTCATATCGACGATTGGACGAAGTCCTGTCATGGCTGCTCCTGCTGCTGCTCCAGAGATGGCAGCTTCAGAAATCGGACAGTCACGAACGCGTTCTGGACCAAACTCTTCAAGCATTCCGACAGAAGTACCGAAGTCTCCTCCGAAGACACCGACGTCTTCTCCCATCAAGAACACATTTTCATCGCGACGCATTTCCTCAGACATAGCAAGGATAATGGTGTCACGGAAGGACATTGTTTTTGTTTCCATTTTATCTCTTTCTCCTTAGTCTGCGTAAATATCTTCAAATGCTGATTCAAGCGGTGGGAATGGACTTTCTTCCGCAAATTTAACAGAAGCTTCTACTGCTTCCTTGACTTGTGCTTGAATTTCTTCCAATTCTTCGGCACTTGCAATAGTATTTTCAATGAGGTAGTTGCGAAGGTTTTCGATTGGGTCTTTTTGTTTCCACAATTCCACTTCTTCACGGGTACGATATTTACCAGGGTCAGATGATGAGTGACCAAGCCAGCGATAAGTTACACTTTCAATCAAGACTGGGCCATTGCCTCCACGAACATGGTCCACAGCCTTCTTAAATCCTTCATAGACGTCGATGACATTGTTGCCATCTTCAATAAACATTCCAGGAATTCCATATGCAGCACTACGTTGATGGATATGTTCTACTTTGGTCATTTTCTTGATATCCGCAGAGATACCATAGCCGTTGTTGATGCAGTAAAAAATGACTGGCAAGTTCCAGATAGAAGCCATGTTGACTGCTTCGTGGAAAACACCTTCGTTGGTCGCACCATCTCCAAAGAAGCAGACAACGATTTTACCAGTATGTTGCATTTGCTGACTGAGGGCTGCACCAACAGCGATTCCCATACCACCACCTACGATACCATTGGCACCAAGGTTACCAGCATCAAGGTCAGCAATATGCATAGATCCACCTTTACCTTTACAGGTTCCAGTGTATTTACCAAGGATTTCAGCCATCATTCCGTTAAGGTCAATTCCTTTGGCAATAGCTTGTCCATGACCACGGTGGTTTGAGGTAATTAGATCATCCGGATTGAGAGCCAACATAGCACCCACGTTAGCTGCCTCTTCTCCAACAGAAAAGTGCGTCATTCCTGGCACTTTTCCTTTCTTTACTAATTGTGCAATTTTTAAGTCCATACGACGGATTTCTTCCATCTTACGGAACATTTCTAGCAAAAGATTTTTATCTAAAGTTGACATCTTCTTGCCTTTCTAACTTTCTTCTTACCTTACTATTTTACCGTTTTTGGCAAACACTGTCAAAGTTTTTCTCGAGGAAATTTCACAAAATAAAAAAGAAAACCCAATGAGAACAAGGGATTTTCTTGATAAGAATATTTTTTCACAAACTTTTTGTCATTTAGATTTTGCTAAAGATTCAAATCTTTTCATAATCACAGTTAAACGCCAACGATAAAGTGCCCCACTCACAATCAGACTAATAATCAAACCGATCCAGTAAGAATAAGCTCCAAAATCTGTTAGAGAGTCGAATACCATAGCTACTGGGAGTGTCACCCCCCAGTAACCAACCAAACCAAGGTAAAAAGGAATAACGGTATCCTTATACCCCCGTAAAATTCCCTGAAGCGGTGCTGCAAAGGTATCTGCTAACTGGAAGAAAAGACTATAAGTCAAAAAACGCGCTGTCAAATCGATAAATTCTGAGTCGTTACCATAAAGACTGGCCACATTTCCTCTAAAAATGTAAAGGAAAGATAAGGTGAAGGCCGCAAAAATGAGGGCGGTCCCTCTTCCTAAACCAATATAGGTTTTCGCATCATCAAATCGCTTGGCTCCTACTTCATAGGAAACGACAATAGCCATAGCCGATGAGATACTCATAGGAAAGGCGTACATAAGACTTGAAAAGTTCATGGCTGACTGGTGACTAGCGATAATCAAGGACGAGAACTTAGCCATAATCAAGCCAACCACGGAAAAGATAGCCACTTCGGCAAAGACAGTTCCCCCTATAGGAAGACCTAAGCGAACTCCTTCCTTGATTTTATCCATATTAAGCGGAATGCGTTTCTCAAAATGCAAGGATTTGAGCTTCTCCTGTTTAAATAAAACCAGAACAGAAATTCCCAACAAGACCCAGTAGGCCAAAGAAGTCCCTAAACCAGCACCAGCCCCTCCCAGTTCTGGAACACCAGAGGCCCCGTAAATCAAAAGATAGTTAAATCCACTATTGAGAGGAAGTAACAAAAGCATGAGATACATGGAAAGTTTGGTCAAGCCCAGCGAATCCAGCAAAGAACGAATGACACTAAAGAGCAATAAGGGGATAATTCCGATAGATAAAAACCAGAGATAACGAACCGCTACTGCCGCCACTGGTGCTTCTAGTCCGATATGATTCAAGACTGGTGGTGCCAAGAATAGTACCATCCCCAGTAAGAGCACAGATAGCCCCACGGCCAGATAGATGAACTGGTAAAAATCAGACGCAACCTCTTCCTTTTTGCCTCGACCAAGATGGTGACCAATGATGGGCACCAGGGCTGACACAATCCCTGTTAGGAATGTAAAGAAAGGATTCCAGATACTGGTTGCCATTGATACTCCAGCCAAGTCCATGGTATTGTATTGACCTGTCATAGTCGTATCAACAAAGGAGGCAGAATAATTGGCAAATTGATAAATCAGGATAGGGAAAAATATCTTTAAAAATAAGATAAATTTGTCTTTAAAATGATGGGTTTGGTACATATAGGCTCTCTATTCTTTTTGTTTACAGAGCAGACTCCCACCTAGTTTTGATAGACAATTTGTCCCTTACAGATGGTATATTTAACCTGCCCTTTTAAGGTTTCACCGACAAATGGTGAATTGGCTGCTTTGGAAGCAAAATGGGAGTCAACAAGGCGGTCAGCCTTAGCATCAAAAATAGTGATATCCGCTGGACCATTCTCAGTCAAGTAACCTGCTTCAAAGTTGTAAAGCTTGGCTGGGTTGTATGTCATCTTTTCGAGTAATTCCATCAAGCTTAACTCACCAGCTTCAACCAAATAAGTTAAACCGAGAGAAAGAGATGTTTCCAAACCAGTCATACCAGATGGTGCTTTGGTAATATCCTCGACATTTTTTTCATCTGCATGATGAGGCGCGTGGTCAGTCGCGATAACTGTGATGACACCTGACTTGAGACCTTCAATCACGGCACGACGGTCTGATTCCAAACGAAGCGGTGGATTCATCTTAGCATTGCTTCCTTGTGTCAAAAGGAGCGCTTCGGTCTTAGAAAAATGCTGTGGCGCTACTTCTGCTGTGACTTGCGCTCCCAATCCTTGAGCAAACTCCACTACTTTAACACTTTCTTCCTTAGACAAATGCTGAATATGGACATGAGCCTTGGTTGCATAGGCAATCATGACATCACGCGCCATCATAGCGTACTCAGCCACCCCAGTCGCACCGCAGATATGGAAATGTTCTTTAGCAATATTTTCGTTAAACCCAAGAATACCATTCAAGCCTGGATCTTCCTCATGAAGGCTGATAAAGGTATTGAGTTTTTTAGCTTCTTCCATGGCTTCCTTGACAACTTTACTGCTTTCAAGCGGAATACCGTCATCAGAAAAACCAACGGCACCTGCTTCTAAAAGCGCCTGAAAGTCAGTCAAATCTTGCCCATTAAAATTCTTAGTAATGGTCGCAACCGTCTTAACATTAATCTTCTCTTTGGCAGCTGACTGGAGAACTTCTTGCAAAGTCTCCACGTCTGAAATGGTTGGACTAGTATTAGCCATCATGACAACCGTGGTAAAACCACCTGCAGCGGCTGCTAAGGCACCAGTATGGATGTCTTCCTTGTGGGTCTGACCAGGTTCACGAAAATGAACATGGATATCAACCAAGCCAGGAGCAACTACAAGACCACTAGCATCAATCATATCTGCTCCTTCTTCCGTGATATCAGACGCAATTTTGACAATTTTCCCATCTTGGACCAAAACATCACACACTTGATCCAAACCAGACTTGGGATCCATTACACGACCATTTTTGATTAGTAGCATCTGCTTTCTCCTTTATTCATAGAAATCAACTTGGGTATCCAACAATTTATCCCCATCATAAACAAACTTGGCTGAAAAGAAGGGTTTATCCTCTAAAAGCCACTCAACAAAGGTATGGTCACCTTCCCAAGTTGGCTTGCTCAAAACCTCATCATAGGGAACCCATTCTAGCGTTCCCTCGTTGCAGTCAATCAAGTCACCCTCGAACTCCGTCACCTTAAAAACATAGGTGTACCAGTCTAAATCTGGTGTAAATTCAGGAAAAGTGATGACACCTTTTAGAACTGGCTTGGCTTTGAGCCCTGTTTCCTCAAGGATTTCACGCGCTGCGCATTCCTGAGGGGTCTCTCCTCGCTCTAGCTTGCCACCCACACCAATCCATTTGCCTTCGTGGACATCATTAGGTTTCTTATTACGGTGGAGCATGAGCAGTTCTTTCCCGTTATCAATGTAGCAAATCGTCGCTAACTGAGGCATATTTTCTCCTTATCTAAGCCAATCGATTGGCTCTTGTCCTGTCTCTTTTAAGAATGCATTGGCTTTGGAAAAAGGCTTAGAACCCCAAAATCCTCTATAAACCGACAAAGGGCTGGGATGGGCTGATTCGATAATCAAGTGATGAGGATTGGTAACTAAGGCCTTCTTCTTACGTGCATAAGCTCCCCAAAGTACAAAAACGACTGGTCTATCTAGATGATTGACCACCTGAATCACAGCATCCGTAAAAGGCTCCCATATCTGACCAGCATGACCATTGGCCCGCCCAGCAGGAACCGTCAAACAAGCATTAAGAAGCAAGACTCCTTGCTCAGCCCAAGCTGTCAAATCATGAGATTTCTTGACCCCAATATCATCTGACAATTCTTTCAAGATATTTTGCAAGGATGGCGGAGCTGGGATAGAGTCGGGTACAGAAAAACTCAAGCCCTGCGCTTGACCTGGCCCGTGATAGGGATCTTGCCCTAGAATCACCACCTTAACTTCTTCAAGCGGTGTTGTCAAGAGAGCCTGAAAAACCTTTTCTTTGGGCGGATAAACAGTCCCCTGAGCGTAGACCTGCTCCATAAACTGATTGATTTTCCCAAAATAACCCTCAGGTAATTGCTCCTTAATCAAAGCATGCCAAGATGAGTGTTCCATAGCCGACTCCTTCATTTTTACTGCCTCTATTATAGCAAAAAGTGGTTATCTAAACCACTTTTTACAGTTTATCTAAATAATCCAGCAAGTCTTGGTAAGAATGGACTTCATAAGTCGGCTGGGCTTGTGTGTGATTTTCGAGGTGATGAGGATTATACCAGATAGTGTCAATCCCGGCATTATTGCCACCTTGGATGTCGGCGGTTAGGGAATCTCCAATCATCAGCGTCTTTTCTTTACTAAAGTCAGCAATCTGTTGACCAATCTTTTCATAAAAGACAGCATCAGGCTTTTGTGTTTGCAACTGTTCAGAGATAAAGACTTGATTGAAATAAGGTGCCAGACCAGACTGAGCCAAACGCCCTGTCTGAATGGCAGTAATCCCATTTGTCGCAGCATACAAGTCATAATCTCGCTCGATGAGGCTGTCCAAGAGTTCATGAGCGCCCGAAATCGTTTGTCCCTGTTGGGCTAAGTAAAATTGGTAACGTTGGGCTAGAAAACTACCGTCTTTTTCCTGTCCAAAATGAGAAAATAAACGAGAAAAGCGCGTGTTAACCAGCTCTTGTTTACTGATTTTCTTTTGCTCTAAGTCCTTCCAGAGAGCCTTGTTCATCGGAACATAATAGTCTTTATAAGCCTGAATATCTGCAACCCCTTCTTCTTTTAGAAGTTGCGTCAAAGCCACATCCTCAGCAACATCAAAATCAAGCAAGGTGTGGTCGAGGTCGAAGAGTAGAAATTTGTAGGACAATTTGAGGTTTTCCTTTCTAAGATAAACAACTGTCACTTCAGCCAGCTGTTTAATGTAAAAACTTAAAAGTGGTATAGTATCACAAAGAATAATCGTTCCAATTGATTAACTAACCCATACTATTCTAGTGAATTATAGAAAAATCTTCTATAAATTCGAGCAATAGTTAAAATACATACAAATATAATTCCCAAAATAGATAACACTATTTTCACAAAATTCATTTCAGAGCCTATTACATAGATATGAAAAAGAGGGGCTAGTCCTACATATAGAGACAATAGATAATTACTAAATCTTATCTCACCAAATCCTGCAATAAAATGTTTCATTTAAAATATCCCAATTTTACCTTTCATCTTTATAATCCACTGACAAATCTATTGACTTCTCATTTTTTTGAAAAATCTTGACAACAAATTTACTCCACTTAATGCTACTAAGACTTCAATGGGTAAAAAATAGTAATCACATATCAAATGAGAAATCAGCAATGTTAGAAATAGTATACAGTCAATATAACTATTCTGAAAATACTCTGTAATTACATAATACAGAAATACCACAACCATCAAAATTAAAACAACCATCATAATACTATTATCCTGTTCTTAATTTATTGTCACTTTTTCCATCCCATTCATCAATAGCATTAAAAAATCCAATCAATAAATGGTTACCTATTCACGAACGCTATTTCCAAAATTTAATTTTTGGGGAATTTAGTAACGCAATTCCAATTATCAATACACCTAATATAAATAAAAGTATTTCCCAAAATTTATTCTCAGTTTTAATAAAAGGTATAAGATACATACTAACCAATATGGAACTTACTCCTAAAAGAGCAAATATTAGTCTAACTTTATCACTTAGTAGAATCATCTTCTATCCTCATAAAATAAGTAAGCGCTCCATTCAGTACAACGTTTCTCCAAAAAGAAAGCAATCCCTTGTGTAGAGATGATACTTCATTAAGAGACACATCTCTTCATTACCTAGATAAGATACTTTTTTGCATAATCATATTCTATAGATGAACAGATTTGCAAACCTAATTAGTTAAAATTATTTCATTTGTTGTACGAACAGGATGAATCTAGATTATCTTCTTATTACTAATCAATATCCTTCGTGACTTCATCTTGGCATATTCTCTATTCATACAGAAATCAAAATTCTGCCTTAAGCAACTTGTATAATAGAAAAAATCTAATTGATTGATTCTGATGAGCCGTATTCTAATTTTATCAATCTTTTCTTGCCAGTTGTTATTGTTACTAATAGTAATTTCATACAGTAGTAACTCGGCAAGGCCTGTACACAGAAGGGTGTTCTGAGAATCTTCAATTTTTTTCAAAATATCCTCAAAGACCTCGCTATCCGTTAAAAAGGTGGATTGGTTAATCGCATCATACAGCAGAATACACATTAAGTCAGAATAACTTAGCTCTGATTTTTGTATTTTATCCTTTAACGTATTGGTCAAATCCCTGTCAAACGAATCTTCTTTTTGCCATTTATTTTGATTGAAAAGAAATTCCGTCTTATTAAAAACGATATGGTTGATATCCATTATATTCCAAAAAAATATTGTAGTAAGCACAATTAGAACGAAAGGCATTTTAAAAATAAAGGCTATTATTATGACTATTTCAAGAATAAAACTCCATATAATTCTAGATTTCAAATCATCAGGCAACAAACTTTTACGATGAAATGAAAAATAGGGCGAGAATCTCACATTAACTTTTTTCCTTTTTATAAAAATAAAGGGAAAAATCGTAATAAGGCCTCTTTTCTTGTATAAATCTTTCAATGCATATAGTAGGTCCAAAACTATTTTTGAGAAAATTAAACTACAGAAAGTAAGACTCATACTGATAATAAAATCAAGGGGAATTTCTAGATTAAGTGGCAAGTTATTCACTAAGACATGCAACTCTAACCACAAAACTAAAAAAGGGAGCATTAGTAACAAAATAATTAGTTTACGCATCATAATTTTACAGCACCCTTATCTTTTTTTAAATTTTACATAAACTATCATTGCTATGG
>NZ_JUQO01000077.1 GCF_001074635.1 Streptococcus mitis | reverse complement strand
TGACTCTGATGTTTGCTTAGAGGCTGACTCACTTACTGAGTTGCTTGTTGAAGCTGACTCTGAGACTTTAGTTGAAGCTGACGCGCTTGCTGATGTGCTTGCTGAAGCTGATTGTGAGTATACAGCTGAAGCTGATTGACTAACTGAAGCACTTGCAGACACTGATTTGTACTCAACGTCTGATACAGGTGGTTTGACTGTAGTTTGCGTACCATCTTTATAAGTAATGGTTACATTACCATCTGAGTCAATCGTATAACCAGCATCTCCTGCTTTAATACGATTTGCAACTTCAGGATTCGCTGCTTTCACCGCAGCAATGACAGCTTTCTTATCATCTTCAGTCAAAGCAGTTGCATTGCTTACTGGTACTGTCGAAGGTGTGACAGCTGGGAATTTGTCTTTCAATTTCCCTTGAACAACGATAAAGACTTCTGTCTGTGTTTCGTTATCATTCGCGTCTCTTGTAACAATTCTACGTGTCCAACGGTTTGTTGGATACTCAGGGGTCGTTGTTCTTAAACCTCTACCTTGCACCCAAGTTTCTTCTGGATTTAATCTACCTGTTGTTTCTACAGTAGCAGGATTTGTTTCTGTAGCATCCTTTACTGGACCTTCGAAGGTAGGTTTCTGAACGTTTGCACCCTCTAGAATCCCGCCTGAGGCGTGGGAAGTATCCAAGAAGTTTGTTTGTTTTCGGCTATTATCTGTAACTAGGAATTTATTTATTTTACCACTGTTATCTTTAGCAGTAGCTACAAATCGGTATTCATCTCCAGCAAAGATTTCATAACCATCTGGTTGCCCTTGGATGATTGTCTTCTTAGTTGCAGGAACCCACTGACCATCTGCATTCTTAATTTCAAGCCCGTATGTTACTTCTGGAACTTCATTTTCTTTAGTAATTGCTCCATTTCCAACTGCTGAAGTAATCCTGTCGGTTGTATTTGCACCTGCTGGGACTGACTGGGTAGCAGTCAAGGTCGCATTCTTAGTCAACAAATCATTCGTAGCATATTCAGGACCTAAGTCTGCCTTGTCAAATGTAACTTCTGTTGCATCGGCAGGGACCACCTTAGTATATGGACGTGTCGTATTACCCACAGTAACGTTCAAGGTTACAGTTGCACCTGGTTTAACATTACTTACTGTAATTGACTGGTCTGGCAATCCCCCTTGTTCTGTCATATTCTGGATAACTGGTGTCTTCAAGGAAACAGCGAGATCCGTAATTGGGATGGTACGGCTTGTTGTATCCTTATAAGTGATCCTCGCGAAACCATTTTCGAACGTAATATCATCAATACGAGTAGCTTCTCGAACCTTCGCTGTATCATGTGCTGTTCGAATTGCATTTTTAATATCCGTTTTATTTTGTTCAGTAAGGGCATCTGTATCCGCCACTTGAATCAAACGAGCTGGATTGAGCTTGGAATTCTTTTCACTCAAACGTCCTTGTTTAATACGGAATGTTGATCCTTCTCCTGAACGGTTACCAGCTTTATCTTCTGCTGTAACTGAACGAGTTACTGCATTTCCGTCCGCATACTCGAGATCCGCCTTAATAGTTCCTTCGTTTGTTACAGTTGCTGGATTATTTTCTGTTGCAGTTGTAACGTCAGTAATCTTATTAGCTGATGTTGTTCCAAAGGAATCATCAAAGACATTTGAAGTTTCTGAAGCAGAAGTCTTTCCTTGACGGATAGCACTTGAGGCAACCTTACCACTGTTATCTGTAAACTTGGTTTCGAACTGAAGTTTATCCCCTGCATAGAAGATATAAGTTGGCAAGCCTTGGTCAGTTGTTTTTGGAGTATCTTCCCATGTTTTGCTAGCTTCGTTGTATACCTTAACAGTGTTGCTCTTAACGCGAGGTGGAGTTGTTTCAGGAGTGATACGTGCAGTTGCATCATCTGATACCAATGGTTCCAAAGCGTTTCCATTTGCTGGATTTGGCTTATTCACCGTCTGGTTAACTGTTACATCTCCATCCCTCGGAAGAAGGCCGTCATTAGCTGCATATACTTTGGCTAGGTCTTCTTTAGTGAAGGTAACTGTTCCATCTTGGCCAGCTTGTTTCGGAGCTAGTTCTACTCCAGCGACCGTCATTTTGACTGTTGCGCCAGGAAGAGCATTCTCAACCGTGATAGCTTGGTCTGATAGACCACCTTTTTCTGTCACTGTATCTGCCTTCACAGTCGGAGCCAGTGGTCTAACTTTAACAAGGACCGTTCTTTCGTCTGACGCTGCTCTCCAACCAGATTCTTGAGGCAAGGTAATATTGACACGGTGAGTACTAATTTTTGGCTCAGAAACGGTCGTGGCATCTGGTCGTTCACCGTTTCTCCACGCATAGGTCGTACCTTCTGGGGCTGCATTTGATGTTGCTGTTGGTTTCAAGGCCTCACCTGGCGAATTGATAACCCTATTTAACGGTGTTAAATCACCAACTGTTGTCTCCAGAACTTCTTTTGGTTCAAAATCATAAACTGTATAGTTTATATTTGTTGTAGTCGTTAGAGCTGGATTTGATGTTGATGCTGTACCAAAACGGCCATTTGCAAATTGAGCTGTAACAGTATAGTCTGTTCTGTGAGGAGTTTGGCTGTTCCAAACCGCACTGAAGTTTTGGCTGTTGCCAACTACTTTCTCTTCGCCCTCGTTATTCAAACGGTAGCGATAAGTCCAATTCACAGTTCCTTGTGATTGTGTTCTGAGGACATCCACATTGGTGTAATCCGTAATCAGACCACCAATAACATTTTTATTTACAAAGGCGTTAAAGACACCTGTCTTACCATTTACTGTCTTAGCTTCTAGTTTTGGATAAACTTGGTAATTGTAATCAACATCCTCTTTGGAACCATCTGCATAAACTACCTCGATCTTAGCAGCCTTATTACCAGGAGTCGAAACATCTGGTGTTGATCCCTGTTTCCATCTTACGGTAGCTGTTTGAGGATAGTTACCTGCAAGGAAATCTTTAGGATCTTGATTTGCTAAATCTGTCTCACCTTGAACAGCATAGAATTTACCAGCATTTGTTGCAGTATCGATATTTTTCGCAGTCGGTACATACTTATCTGCCTGACTTTGAACACGGATAGTAATATCCTTTGTAGCAGTATTATTTTTCTTATCTAATGCTGTAATAGTAGTAGTAGTAGTACCAGGAGTAGTTGGTGTTCCTACAATCTTACCATTTTCAAAGCGCAATCCTGCTGGAAGTCGATTTAGGGTAACTCCACCATCTTTTACCCCTACTCCTGCATCCGTTACTGTGATTGGGATATCCGTTTCAGAGATTGGCTCTCCTGCAGTAATGACTGCATCCTTAGCTGTGATGACTGGTGGCGTAGTATCTACGGTTACCGCACGAATGGTATCCGTATTACTCTCAACTCCATCATGAGTTTGAACTTTAGAAATGATGTCTGTGTTATCTTTTACCGCACGGTCTGGCAAGGTAATAACACCCGTATCCGCATTTACAGTTACCCCTGTAGGTGCATTTGGAATAGACCATTTACCATTGCTAGCTTTTCGAGCAGTAATCGTTTTTTGAGCTGTTTGACCTTCAGGTGTATAGGTAACAGAAAATTGGTCTACGTTCGCCTCTTGTTTCGGAGTTACTGTAACGTCTCCATTTGAGCTATTAACTTCACCATTAGGTGTACTTGGTTGTACTTTTACAACGACAAGTTGCTCTTTATCAACTGCAAATGTTGTACGTGTTTCACTATTAACATTTTTTTCATTTGCCGGGAACTCAGCTTTGGCAATACGAGTGTATTTACCAGGCTGTGTGAACGTTTGTCCTTGTGCAGAAGTTCTATTATTATTATTCTCAGTCCAGACAAAGTTCATACCACTTGGGAAGAAACTATCATCACGAACCTGTCCATTAGCATCTGTCGTTGCTAGGTACTGGTGAGCATCTCCTAGTGATTGATTCAAGGAACGCGATATCTCATTGCTGTCAGGAAGGTTTTTCTTAACTACATCAACCACACGATACTTCATGTAGTAGGTAACATTGTTATTATTTCCATCAGACGCATAAATCTTAGCTGTATGCACACCGAGCTTCTGATTATCAGCGACAGTACCTGAAAATTGACGATTTGCGTATTTATTTGACTCTGTCTTACCTGTTTGTGGTGTAAAGTTAGTTGCTGTCACACCTGAAGGAAGATTCTCTATACGAAGACTTGTTACCTTACCAGAGTTATCCCAGGCTTTCAACATTGGGTTGAAGTTTGCACCACGGTAGACAGTAAAGAGTGGGTTTTCTGGTTCTATTGTTGGCAAATCATGACCTTGAAGCTGAACTTTCGGCGCCACATTATCACGCACGTTAAAGTTAACTGGCACTTCATCTGTTGAACCATCTGGGTAAGTAACAACAACTGTACGTCTCAACGTTCCATCTGTTACGGTTGTTGATTCACCTTGTTTCCAGGCATAAGTTGTTGTCGTTCCAGCTGTAGTCCCTTTAGTTGGGAGTGTGTTTTTGTTTGAAATATAAGTTTCAGGACTTGCAAAACTTGTTACTGTACCATTAGCAGGTAGGTCAATTGTTGGAGTAGTCGCTGTCGGAGCATATTTGTCAGACTGCTTACGAACTTCGATCTGGATATTTGCATTGTTTGTAGTAGCGTTGTTTCCGTCGTTATTTGTTAAGTCCGATTGATCATATCCACTAACGTAACGAGTCCACATATTTTTTGTCACATCGTTATCATTAATTGCTTGATTCTTGCTGACTTGACCTGCAATATTTACCTTATATGGACTAGTAGCTGTTGCATTATTTTCTTGTCCTAGCTTCTTGCTTTTATCTGTAAAGGCAATATTAGTTCCTGAACCACTAATATTTACGCCATCCGAAACTGCAAAACCAGATGCAGGAGCCTCTACATTAGCATTCGGATGAACCTTAATCTTATTCAACTTATTGCTGTTATCAGTCAAGTTGACGTCGACATCAAAGGCTTCTTCACGGTAAACGATAATCTTACGACCTTCTACTTTTGCACCTTTATTGACTGTGATGTCTGTAATAGTTGGTGCAGTGTTGTCAATATTACGCGCGATGATTTGGTTACTCTTATCAGACTCTACGTAGTTCTTAGTGATGTTATCTTTTTTATCTACGTACTGCGCTTGATTTTCAACTTTGGTTACTGCACGGAATTTATCCCCTGTCTGCAAAGCAACATTTGTGAATGTAGCTACCCCATTACTATCCGCTGTTGCAGTTGCTAGTTGTGTACCGTTTTTCTCAAGAACAACCGTCTTACCAGGCACTGAGTTTTCAACACGAATATCCTGACGGTTTGGTCCGTCTGTAAATGTTGTGGTAATATTTGGTGTTTTCGGTTTTACAATGAAACGAACTGGAGTATCCGTAGATGTACCATCATCCCTAAATGTACGATGAATTTTGTAATCAAAGACACCCGGTTCTCTCGCAACGTCAGTTGCTTCAACTTTTCTATTGTTGTTTCTAGTATCTCGGAATTCGTAATCAACTTGAACTTCGTTTCCTTGACGTTTTCCTTTATCTAGCGCATAGTTATTTGTTCCAACGATAGCTGTATATTGGTTAGGGTCAGCGTAACCGACATTCAAGTTTCCGTTTACACCCCAAGCTTTAACCCCAGCATTTGTAAAGCTAGCTGTGCTGTATGGAGCTGTTACTTGATTAACAAAGTAAGTACCACCATCTACTGCCTCGATTGGGAAAGCTTGTGCATTCGTGATACCTAGTGGGTTTGTATAAATCTCTCCGACCGCAAAAGTAGTAGATTGACTTCCTGAACCGAAGAAGACTTTCATGTTTTTGAGGTCAACATTATCTTTGACTGTAGTTCTGAAACGAGTAACGTTTACACGGTTTTGAGCCCCACCGATTGTAGAGTTTTGCCAAATCGTACGAGTATCATTAACGATAGCATGTTTAATGCTATTGTCCCAAACAGGTCCATTCCATTGATCTCGACGACCACGACCGATAGAGCGACCAGTTGAATCTGTTTCTCCATCCGCACCAGCTTTCAGGATATTCTGATGTTCCGTTCTATCCCCTAGATTGACAATCCCTTGAGTTGAACGATTGAAGTTTGAAACACTGACAATTTCATTATCTGAAGCTTTTTCATAACTATTCCATCTATCAGGCAACAAACTGCTGTTATTATTGTCAATCGGCAGGTCTCTGAAATCGATAGGAGGTCTACCTGTTGTACCTGTAATTGTATCAACATAGCTTGATGTTGAAACTTCAGTAGGCATATTGACTTCTGATGGCACTTGAATCCACTTATACATGGTCGTCCATGAACGGTTTGCTCGTGGATTTTGAATCAAAGTCCAAACAATGGATTTAATCTTACCCTTCGAATCATACTCAGGAGTAGCTTTAACAGCAGTATGGTCTCGAACCCAGTTTTCTGCTTGACTGTTTTCACCAGATACAAAGAAGAATTCTTTCTGGCCGTTAGCTCCCGTTGTTTCAGACGTATTCAGGTAACGGTTACCAGCCTGAGTAGAGGCACCCGCTCGTAATTGAGAACCTCTCGTTATTGCTTGCCCATTACGTGGATCATTTTTACCTGAGCTAGCACGTTGCACTGCAATGACAATTGAGTTTTGTGCAGATGTCGCCTGCTTGATAACCTCTGTAAGGTCAGCATTTGGATTTTTAAGAGCTTCTTCGATAGCAGTTACAGCATCATTAACTTTAGCAACGGCTGCACCCGTGTTTGGTAGACCAACAGACTTAGCTAGATATTCTCCCATAGTAGCAGAAATCTTAGATAGCTTTTTACGATCTTCTTGAGCCTTTTTAGTTACGGTTGCATTTGCTGATGCTGCTACAGCTACATCTGTCGTTGCTGTTGTCAAGCTATTTTCCACAGATGCAGGAGCATTCAAGCTTTCCCCGATGTGGGCAATGGCACTCAAATTACGATTGATTGTATTGGCAAGAGCTGCATCTACAGATGGCTCTTCCTTACGAGTAGAAGCCGCACGGTCCGCAACAGTTTCTGAAGAAGCAGTTGCTACAGACTCTGAAGTCGCAGGTTTGCTTGATTCTGAAGTTGTTGCTGATTGGCTAGCTGAATCGCTAAGTGAAGCCGATAGACTTTGAGATTGACTCACGCTTTCTGACAGGCTTTGAGATTGGCTAGCACTTTCAGAGAGACTTTGAGATTGAGTAGTAGAGTCTGACTCAGTATTTGAATTTGACTGACTGACAGAATCCGCCTGACTAGCAAGCTCCCCTTCTTCTTTAGTCTCTTTTGCTTTACCTAAGACTGCTGAATCTTGCAATGCAAGTGGTTTTTCTCCTCCCACTTCTTTTTCAACAGTTACATTCTCATTTGCATATACATGTCCTTGAGTAGCCATAGCTCCTCCAAGTACCGTCCCTGCCGCTGCTATCCCTTTCAGGATATCCAACCCAGTCAGTGTATTTGCTGATTGTTCTTCGATTACTTCAGTTGTTACCTGAGCAGCATCTACACCACCACGCAAGACTTTAAAGAGGCCGAATTGAGAGGTCGAGGCACGCAACCAATGCTTACCTGACTTGATCAACTTGAAACGGGTCACACGATCCGTCTCTCTATATTCACCTTCTTGGCGTCTAAAAAACATTTTTTTAGATTCCTTTCCTTTTGTTTTTATGTGTATTTGTCGATAAAATACCAATATACATTATACACTTTAGTTTCAAGTTTTTCAATAACTTCAAAAACATTTTTACCTAAAAAAAAAAAAG
>NZ_JUQO01000011.1 GCF_001074635.1 Streptococcus mitis | reverse complement strand
AGCAGTATTAGGTGAAGCGAATGAAGCATTTGAACATGGTGAAATTGAAGGTTACGTATTTGTAAGAACAGATGTTAATGAAGAAGGTGATGTTGTAACTCATGTCTTCAGAAAAGTTACTCCAACTAAACCAGAAGGTAATGGGGAACAACAAGGTGGAGATAACACACCACAATCAACACCTGAAGTACCAACTGATAACACAGAACGTAAACCTGAAACAGAAAAACCTACTGTGCCAGATACCAAACAGGCTGAACAACCAACTCAAACAGTTGATGCTCAGGTAGCTCCTTCTCAAAATCAAGCGGTATTGCCAAATACTGGTACGAAAGCAGATCGTGCTACAGGTGCATTAGGGGCTCTCTCTCTTCTTGGAGCATTTGGTTTGCTATTTGCTAAAAAGAAGAAAGACGATGAAGAAGAAACACGAAACAATTAAGATGAGTCATTAAATTGAACTGAAAATAGGTTGTGTTAATTCTTGGAGGAAGTAACGGATAGAAAGAAGTTTAAAAGCTACTTTCTATCCGCCTTTCTTTAGAATAAATGTAAGCGCTTTAATCGAGGCGTAAAGGAGAAATTTTGATATGGTTGAATATAGATTAAAAGATATTTTGAGTGAAATAAACGGAACAAATTGGTATTGGAAATATAGTATTAAATATAATAATGCAATAACTTCAGGACGTGTTGATGTGATATATTACAATGGTACTTTATTAATAAGGTGGAATGAAGATAGCCTTAGAGCGCAATTTGGAGCTAATCCTCCATTAAGTTTTGGTGATAAAAGAGTTGTGGGTTTTGAAGATGATATGATTATTATCAGAGATGGCGGTTGGGAAATTAATTTAAATACACAATCATAGGATTTATTAGTTAATATTTTCGAGCTAATACACTAAAAGTAAAAGAGATTTTGAGAGGGAGACACTGTAAGTATGAAAAATAATTATGATGATTATTTAAACTTAATGTTTGATAAATCCATAATTGCAGATTTAAAAGGAAAAAATCAAGAAGAGAATCCTAGTTTGGAAAATGTTGATGAATTAGCTGATTATCTTATAAATTATGTGAAAAGACATTATACTATCTATGAATACTATGTTTCTCCAAATATCTCCAATTTTTATAGTAAGCATAGAAAGTTTACAAGATTCATTCTTATATGTCTTTCTTTATTTGATTC
>NZ_JUQO01000076.1 GCF_001074635.1 Streptococcus mitis | reverse complement strand
TCAAACCACGTCAGCGTCGCCTTACCGTACTCAAGTACAGCCTGCGGCTAGCTTTCTAGTTTGCTCTTTGATTTTCATTGAGTATAAAATGCGGAGAGTTGAGTTTTTTTTAAGGCAAATTTGGTATAATGGTTTTAATAAGGAGGAGTTTCTCATGATAAAAATCTTATTGGTTGAAGATGACCTAGGCCTGTCAAATTCAGTATTTGACTTTTTAGACGATTTTGCGGATGTCATGCAGGTATTTGATGGGGAAGAAGGTCTCTACGAAGCTGAGAGTGGCGTCTATGACTTGATTTTGCTCGATTTGATGTTGCCTGAAAAAAATGGCTTCCAAGTCTTGAAAGAATTGCGTGAAAAGGGAATTACGACACCAGTTCTGATTATGACCGCCAAGGAAAGTTTGGATGACAAGGGACATGGTTTTGAACTAGGAGCGGATGATTATCTGACCAAACCTTTCTACCTAGAAGAACTCAAAATGCGGATTCAAGCGCTTCTCAAACGTTCAGGTAAATTTAATGAAAACACCTTGACTTATGGAAATATTGTGGTTAATTTGTCAACCAATACTGTTAAAGTCGAAGATACTCCTGTCGAATTGCTAGGTAAAGAGTTTGATTTATTAGTTTATTTCCTTCAAAATCAAAATGTTATTTTGCCGAAGACTCAGATTTTTGATCGTCTATGGGGATTTGATAGTGACACAACGATTTCGGTTGTCGAAGTCTATGTTTCAAAAGTCCGTAAGAAATTAAAAGGAACCACTTTTGCAGAGAATTTGCAAACCTTGCGCAGTGTTGGGTATATTTTAAAAGATGTTCAGTAAACTAAAAAAAACATGGTATGCGGATGACTTTAGTTATTTTATCCGTAACTTTGGTGTCTTCACTCTGATTTTCTCTACCATGACTCTGATTATTTTGCAGGTCATGCACTCGAGTCTCTATACTTCGGTGGATGATAAGCTTCATGGACTAAGTGAAAATCCTCAGGCAGTTATCCAGCTTGCGGTAAATAGGGCAACAGAAGAGATTAAAGATTTAGAGAATGCCGCTACAGATACTAGCAAGACCGAAGTAAAACCCAATGTCAGTTCTAACACAGAAGTCATTCTTTTTGATAAGAATTTTAGCCAGCTCCTTTCTGGAAACCGATTTTTGGGATTGGATAAGATTAAGTTAGAGAAAAAAGAACTAGGCCATATCTACCAGATTCAGGTTTTTAATAGCTATGGACAAGAAGAAATTTATCGCATGATTTTGATGGAAACCAATATTAGTTCGGTTTCAACCAATATCAAGTATGCAGCTGTCTTGATTAATACCAGTCAGTTGGAGCAGGCCAGTCAAAAGCATGAGCAATTGATTGTGATTGTGATGGCAAGTTTCTGGATTTTGTCTTTACTTGCCAGTCTCTATCTAGCTAGGGTCAGTGTTCGTCCTCTGCTTGAGAGCATGCAGAAACAACAGTCCTTTGTGGAAAATGCCAGTCATGAGTTACGAACTCCACTTGCAGTTTTGCAAAATCGTTTAGAGACCCTTTTCCGCAAGCCAGAAGCTACCATTATGGATGTGAGTGAAAGCATTGCATCGAGTTTGGAAGAAGTCCGAAATATGCGGTTTTTGACGACGAACTTGTTGAATTTAGCTCGGAGAGATGATGGGATTAAGCCGGAACTTGCAGAAGTTCCAACCAGTTTTTTCAATACGACTTTCACAAACTATGAGATGATTGCTTCTGAAAATGACCGTGTCTTTCGTTTTGAAAATCGTATCCATCGCACGATTGTCACAGATCAACTTCTTTTGAAACAACTGATGACCATCTTATTTGATAATGCTATCAAATATACTGAGGAGGATGGTGAAATTGATTTTATGATTTCAGCGACTGATCGTAATCTTTATTTGCTAGTTTCCGACAATGGAGTCGGTATTTCAGCAGAAGATAAGAAGAAAATTTTTGACCGTTTTTATCGAGTGGACAAGGCTAGAACCCGTCAAAAAGGTGGTTTTGGTTTAGGATTATCCCTAGCCAAGCAAATTGTAGATGCCTTAAAAGGAACCATTACTGTTAAAGATAATAAACCGAAAGGAACAGTCTTTGAAGTGAAGATTGCCATCCACACACCATCTAAAAAGAAAAAATAAAAATATCGCTCCAGACGGGGCGATATTTTGGATTTATCTTCTACGTTTTTGTTTGATAATAAAGCGCTGAACTTTTAAAACAAGTAAGCTGGATCCGATTGCTGCGGCAAATGCAAGAGCAGGAGATAATTTTAATGCTAAAAAGATAAAACTAAAGATAGCAATACAGATACAAAAAACAGCGATATTAACAAAAAATAGGATTTCCTTGAGATTGGCATCAGATTGCGCTTCAGGTGTATAATCTTGATAGCGAGGAACCTGCTGGCTTAATTCTTCTTGATAGTCTACCTCATAGGATTGTAATTTTCTTACGGGCATGATTCTCTCCTTAACAGTACATACCTATTTTATCATTTTTTCAGCAGAGAATTATTACAGAAAGGTTACAATAAGAATAAAGTCCCTTTTCATTTTTAAAGAATGGCTGATTTTCCAGAAATATGGTATAATCCTTCTTATGGAAAAGATTATCATTACAGCAACTGCTGAAAGTATTGAACAAGTTAAACAACTGCTCGAAGCCGGCGTAGACCGTATCTATGTTGGTGAGAAAGATTTTGGCCTTCGTCTGCCAACAACCTTTAGTCATGACCAATTGCGTGAAATTGCTAAGTTGGTTCATGATGCTGGTAAGGAATTGATCGTTGCGGTCAATGCCCTCATGCACCAAGATATGATGGACCGTATCAAGCCTTTCTTAGACTTTTTGGAAGAAATTAAGACAGACTACATTACGATTGGGGATGCAGGTGTCTTTTACGTGGTCAACCGCGATGGTTATTCCTTTAAGACCATCTACGATGCTTCAACTATGGTGACAAGCAGTCGTCAGATTAACTTCTGGGGACAAAAGGCTGGCGCATCTGAGGCTGTTTTGGCGCGTGAAATTCCATCAGCTGAACTTTTCAAAATGCCAGAGATTTTGGAAATTCCTGCTGAAGTTTTGGTTTACGGAGCTAGCGTTATCCATCATTCTAAACGTCCGCTTTTGCAAAACTACTATAACTTTACGCATATCGATGATGAAAAGACCCGTAAGCGTGACCTCTTCTTGGCTGAACCAAGTGACCCTGAGAGCCACTATTCCATTTTTGAAGATAATCATGGGACCCACATCTTTGCCAACAATGACCTTGATTTGATGACCAAATTGACAGAATTGGTAGAGCATGGTTTCACTCACTGGAAACTAGAAGGGCTCTACACTCCTGGTCAGAACTTTGTTGAGATTGCAAAACTCTTTATCCAAGCACGTAGTTTGATTCAAGAGGGCAACTTTAGCCATGACCAAGCCTTCTTGCTAGATGAAGAAGTGCGTAAACTTCACCCTAAAAACCGTTTCCTTGATACAGGATTCTATGATTATGATCCTGATATGGTTAAATAAAGTAAATGATTCGTTGAGAGAGGGAAGATGCAAACAGTTCTTCTCTCAATTTTTTCTTATTCTCCAATATTTTCAAAGAATTAGTAGGCTAGGATGCTCTGTTTGCTGGGATTTTTAATACAAGTAACCTTCTTGAGTTTGAAAATTATCCCATGTTTGCAGGTGCCAAATGGCCCTTTTTTTGGTATAATTTTTTATAATGAAAACGATTGGTAATCGCTATGTTGTGGTTGATTTAGAGGCAACTAGCACAGGTAGTAAGGCTAAAATTATCCAAGTGGGAATTGTCGTGATTGAGGACGGAAAAATCGTCGATCACTATACGACGGATGTCAATCCACATGAACCCTTGGATGCTCATATCAAAGAACTGACAGGATTGACAGACCAACGTCTGGCGCAAGCACCTGATTTTTCGCAAGTTGCCAGAAAAATCTTTGACTTGGTGGGTGCTGGGATTTTTGTAGCCCATAATGTTCAGTTTGATGCCAATCTCTTGGCGGAAAATTTATTTTTTGAAGGCTATGAACTAAGAAATCCTCGTGTTGACACGGTCGAATTGGCTCAGGTCTTTTTCCCTGAACTGGAAAAATATAGCTTGCCGATATTGTGTCGAGAATTAGGAATTCCTCTAAAACACGCTCATACAGCCCTTTCAGATGCCCAAGCTACAGCAGAATTACTTCTTTTTTTACGAAAAAAGATGGCCCAGCTTCCTAAAGGTCTCTTGGAACGCTTGCTGGAAATGGCTGATGCTCTCTTATATGAGTCTTACC
>NZ_JUQO01000075.1 GCF_001074635.1 Streptococcus mitis | reverse complement strand
AGCATCTTTTTCGTATTTTACTGGGGATGGGATTGTTTCTACTTCTACTTTATCCTTCAATCCGTTTTCTTTAAACGTTTCTTTTGTTGTATGCTCTGTGATGTTTCCATTGGTTGGATTTACTGTATAGGTAGTAACTTCTTTGACAATGTTATCTCCGTCTTTAGAGTATACTACTTTATCTTTTGCTGCTACTTTGATAATTGTATCCGTTGGATTTACTATTACTGGCTCTCCTACATTTGGAGTAACTTCCCCATTATTTGGATTTACTGCGTAGGTCGTTGTCGTTGTCTTACTTCCATCTTTTCCTGGAATAGTAATATTATCTTGACCTTTTTCCCTACTAGCATCTTTTACGTATCTCTTAGATAATGGGATTCCTCTTACTTCTACTTTATCCTTCGCTGGAACTTTAACAATAGTATTAGTTGGTTTTTTCGTACGAACTGGTTTTCCTACACTTGGGGTAATTTCCCCTGTTGTTGGATTTACTTTGTACGTTGTTGTGATTGTATCTTCACCCTCTTCACCTTTAACGGTGATTGCTTCAATACCTTTTTCTTTCGTACCATCTTTTTCGTAAACTACTGGAGATGGTACTACTCTCTTCTCAACAGTTGGTTCTTTCTTTGTTCCGTAAGTAGTTACTGTTGTAGGAGTTACCTTACCGGTTTTTGGATCAACTTCATAAGTTGTAGTGTTGATAACTTCACGACCTTGCTCATCCTTGCTACGCTCAACCTTAGTTTTAGCTCCAATCTTAACTATTGTTTTACCAGCTGGTGTGACCACTGGCTTACCAACGTGTTCTGTGACTGTTCCATTATTTGGATTAACGTCATACCTTGTAGTCGTTACAGATTTTCCTTTTACTCCTTCTCTAGGCTCGTCTGGTGTACCAAAGTCACGAGTGTCGTCTTTTTCATAAACCACTGCGGGTTCAATCAGTGTTTCTACTACTTTATCCTTAGCTGCGACTTTAACTATTGTTTCTGTTGGATTTACTATTACTGGCTCTCCTACATGTGCAATAGCTTCTCCACTGTTTGGATTTACTGTGTAAGTCGTTGTGGTTGTCTTACTTCCATCTTTTCCTGGAATAGTAATATTATCTTGACCTTTTTCGCGACTAGCATCTTTTTCGTATTTTACTGG
>NZ_JUQO01000074.1 GCF_001074635.1 Streptococcus mitis | reverse complement strand
AACCTCAAAAACATGTTTTGAGCTGACTTCGTCAGTTCTATCCACAACCTCAAAGCAGTGCTTTGAGCAACCGGCGGCTAGTTTCCTAGTTTACTCTTTGATTTTCATTGAGTATAAAATAAGCAAATCAGCAAGAAACCCACGACAAAATAATATTGACGCGGGTTGTAGTTTCAAAAAATATCAATTTACCTGGCTAGCAATCTGTAGGAGTGCCTTTTCAAAAAGGAAACTCTTTTCATAAAGACCTGTCTTAATCTGATAGTCTGTCTCAATCAAATAAGAAATAGCTTGCTGCAAAAAGCTCAAGGAAAGTCCTCTTGAATCCCTCAACGCAAACTTAATCTGATAGGGATTTGGATTGCGTCCGAGAAAACTTCCTAGACTACTTGCAATCTGAGATTCTGTTTGCCCAGACTCCGCCAAAATCTTCACCTGAGTAAAAGTCCGAAATTGTCCTAGCATGACTGCAATCAGTTTAATTTCATCTTCACCTTGCAAGGTCAAATCTCTAACCAAGTCACGCGCCTGATCCATCTTTTTAGTCAGAATAAACTGAGTTAAATCAAAAATATTGTCCTGCAAGGTCTTGGGAATTGCGTTAACAATATCCTCTTCCTCGATAACAGAGTCTTCCTTATAGGACTGTAAAAAGAGGAGATTTTTCTGAATTTCGCTAAATTGAAAACCAGACTTGATGAGGAGATTTTCAAAAGAATGATTGGCAAACTGCAGACCTTGTTTCTGGCTCCACTTTTGGAAATACTGGCGCAATTCTTGTTCTTTGGCTTCTACTGCGTCAAAAACCTTGGCATCACGCTTAAGTAATTTAACTAACCGTCTTTTACTATCCAACTTTCCTTCTGCAAAGATTATTAACTTGGTTGTTGGTGAAGGATTGTCAAAGTATTCCTCAAATGACTTGAGCTCATCATCTGTCAAAAAGCGTTTTTTAGCAGTCGTGATATCGACAAAATGATCCAATATCACTATTTTCTCATCCGCAAAGAAAGGAAGGCTGACCAACTCCAGTTCCACATCCTTGTAAACTACTTCTTTCATATCAAAGTAGGCAAAGTTGAGGTCAGCAGAATCATAACCAATCTGTTTCAATACTTGACTCTTCATCACTTCAAACTGACCCTGGTCTGTCCCTGTAAATAGGCTCAGACTAGGTAAATTTGATAAAGTCAACTTCTGGCTTTCTTCAATGGCTAGCATCTTCTCTCCTTTCTTCTGATTTTTTAATGAATTTAATCAATATAGCGCAATTTCCCACGGAAATCTTCTAGGCTCTCGTACCCTTTTTCCGACATGATTTCTTTTAGTTCATTTGTAATACGATCAAAAGCACCAACTCCTTCTTTGTGAAGTGTGGTTCCCACCTGCACCATACTTGCTCCACAGAGGATATGTTCAAAGGCATCACGACCAGTCAAAACGCCACCTGTTCCGATGATTTGGATTTGAGGATTTAAGCGTTGATAAAAGGCATGAACATTAGCTAGAGCAGTTGGTTTGATATACTCGCCACCAATGCCACCGAAACCATTTTTAGGACGAATAACGATAGACTCATCTTCTATATAAAGGCCGTTTCCGATAGAGTTGACGCAGTTGACAAACTTAAGAGGATACTTATTGAAAATAGCTGCCGCTTGTTCAAAGTGAACAATATCAAAATATGGTGGCAATTTAATTCCAAGAGGTTTGGTGAAGTAGGCAAACACCTCTGCCAAAATCCGGTCTGTTGTCTCAAAATCATAGGCAATCTGAGGTTTACCTGGAACATTTGGACAGGAAAGGTTTAGCTCAATCAGACCACGAAAATCACTCTCTTGGACTTTTTTCAAGATGGTATGAGTTTCCTCTGGAGACATGCCGACTAGAGATAAGAAGAAAGTTCGGTTCGGCTCTTTTTCCTGTAAATCCAAAAGATAGTCCAAATAATAGTCTAAGCCATTATTTGGCAAACCCATAGAGTTGATAGAACCAAGTGGAACATCCTGATAACGTGGTTCAGGGTTACCCTGACGAAAGTCCAAAGTCGCAGTCTTTGTGACAAAGGTTCCTGCCGCTGAGTTTTTAACCCCTTCCAGCTCCTCTATCGTCATACAAGCCACACCTGCTGCATTCATCAAACAATTGTCAAACTCAAAACCAGCAATTTGCGTTTTCGTTGATACCATGATTCTGATCCTCCAGATTCCTTTTATTGCTAATATTATACCACATTTTCAGATTTTCTCTTTAAGAAAGGCATTTATAAGAAAAACGTTCGTTTTTTATCTACTTTCAATAAATCCCAAAAACTAAATTGAAAGAATTTTTAGAAAATTTTTGTTTTTTCTCTTTACAGTTAAAAAAAATTCTGCTATAATGACACACATAATTAAATTAGAATTTAAGGAGAACGATATGACATCTGCTAAAGAATATATCCAAAGCGTGTTTGAAACTGTAAAAGCTCGTAACGGGCACGAGGCTGAATTCCTCCAAGCTGTTGAAGAATTTTTCAACACTTTAGAACCTGTATTTGAAAAACACCCTGAGTATATCGAAGAAAATATCTTGGCACGTATTACTGAGCCAGAGCGCGTGATTTCTTTCCGTGTTCCTTGGGTTGACCGTGATGGAAACATTCAAGTAAACCGTGGCTACCGTGTTCAATTCAACTCAGCTGTTGGACCATACAAAGGCGGACTTCGTTTCCACCCAACTGTTAACCAAGGAATTTTGAAATTCCTCGGATTTGAACAAATCTTCAAAAACGTCTTGACTGGACTTCCTATCGGTGGAGGTAAAGGTGGATCAGACTTCGATCCTAAAGGTAAAACAGATGATGAAGTGATGCGTTTCTGCCAAAGCTTCATGACTGAATTGCAAAAACACATCGGACCATCACTTGACGTACCTGCTGGTGATATCGGTGTTGGTGGACGTGAGATTGGTTACCTCTACGGTCAATATAAACGCCTTAACCAATTTGATGCTGGTGTCTTGACTGGTAAACCTCTTGGATTTGGTGGTAGCTTGATTCGTCCAGAAGCAACTGGTTACGGTTTGGTTTATTACACTGAAGAAATGCTTAAAGCTAACGGTAATAGCTTTGCTGGTAAGAAAGTGGTCATTTCAGGTTCTGGTAACGTAGCCCAATACGCTCTTCAAAAAGCAACTGAACTTGGTGCAACTGTTATCTCTGTATCTGACTCAAATGGTTATGTCATCGATGAAAATGGTATAGACTTCGATCTTTTGGTTGATGTTAAAGAAAAACGTCGCGCTCGTTTGACTGAGTATGCTGCTGAAAAAGCGACTGCTACTTATCATGAAGGTTCTGTATGGACTTACGCTGAAAACTATGACATCGCTCTTCCATGTGCGACTCAAAACGAAATCAATGGTGAAGCAGCTAAACGTTTGGTTGCTCAAGGCGTTATCTGTGTATCTGAAGGTGCCAACATGCCAAGCGACCTTGATGCTATCAAAGTCTACAAAGAAAATGGTATCTTCTACGGACCGGCCAAAGCTGCCAACGCTGGTGGTGTAGCCGTTTCAGCCCTTGAAATGAGCCAAAATAGCCTTCGCCTCTCATGGACTCGTGAAGAAGTTGATGGACGTCTCAAAGACATCATGACAAACATCTTCAACACTGCTAAAACAACTTCAGAAACATATGGTCTTGATAAAGACTACCTTGCAGGAGCAAACATTGCTGCCTTTGAAAATGTAGCAAACGCTATGATTGCACAAGGTATTGTTTAAGACTCATTTGCTTAATCCTCAATCGCTACGATTGGGGATTTTTATGTTGAATCCAAAAAAACTCACCATTAACAGTGAGTTTTAACATCAGAATTTATTTTACTTTCATTAGGGCAGATGACAAACATTCAACAATCTCATCAACTGCTTCATCTATGTTTATAGTTCCTTCATCATTCAACATCATGGGAATAAGATAAGAAAAACTCAATGCTAAGATGTAACGAACAATTCTTTCATTTGACCAATTTAGAATAAGTCCTTTTTCTTTAAATTGATTTAAAACAGGGCTAATTGGTTCTATTATAGATTGAACAATAATATTTCCTAACTGGATAGAAAGATTTTTATCAATAAAAGAACGCCCCAAGAGAATTTTAACATGCATTTGGTTCTCCTGAATGAAAAAGAGCCTATCTCGAACAATACTTTTTAAAAAGAAGGGAAAAGTTTCCTGATCTACTGAGAATTTCTTTTCTGAGAAATCCGCAATCACTTCTGGAATAACCTGTTCTAGAAAAGTAGATAAAATGGCTTCTAAAATACCTTCCTTTGTTTTAAAGTAACTAAAAACAGTTCCTTCTGACACTCCAGCGCGTTCGGCAATAAGGCTGGACGTTGTATTCTCAAATCCAATTTCTGAGAATAATTTTAAGCTTGATAATAATACTCGACGTTGTTTCAAGCTCAAGTTGCTAACTTCTAACGTCTGAGCATACTTTTGTTCTAAACTTTCCATCGCTAGCACCTCTCTTCTACTCTCTTACTTTTACGACTTTTTTGCCTCGACTGTGTCCCATTTTCAGACTACGATAGGCTTCTCTAACTGACTTTAGAGAAAAGTCATACACTTGATCAATTTTCAGCTGAACCTTCCCGTCTGAGACCATTTCAGCTAAAGTGCTAAAATCATCGTATGTGGAATGTCTCGGGCCAGTAAACTGAGCACCTTTTATCATAACATAGGGCGAAGGTACTAATGTCCCAATAGCTGTCCCCTTCAAGCCTAAACTAAAAGCCAATCTAACATAATCAGATCCATAACAATCCAAAAATTTTGTAATAGGCGTTGGACTAGCTGATAGAAGAGCCTTCTTGATATTCTCTTCGTAACTTACTGGTATGGCACCTAAAGACTCCAGATACTCTGCATTTTTCTTACTTGCGATTCCGATTACTTTTGCCCCCTTAGCAACTGCATACTGTACTGCAATACTTCCAATACCTCCTGCTGCAGCTGAAATAACAACAGTATCTCTTGAATTTAAACCGATTCTTCTAAAAGCCCCACCCACAGTTAGAGCAGCTACTCCCATAGTAGCTGCGTGAGTCATATCGATCATCTCTGGTTTCAATACAATTTCTGATTCATTGACACAAATTTCTGTTGCTAAAGCGCCCCTCTTAGTTCCCAAACCAGGATCGCTAATCATTGTTCCAAACACCTTATCTCCTACTGAAAACCTAGTTACTTCATTTCCAACTTCTGTAATAACTCCAGAAAAATCTCTCCCCACACCTCTTGGAAATAAAGATGATTTAGATTCAAACCAACGACTTGGTTTCCTTAATTTCGTTATAAAAGATAGAAATCGAAGGGGTTTCGCTCCCTCAAAAGTTTTATAATCAATAGGATTTAAACCAACAGCATGAACTTCTACTCTCACCTGATTTACATCCAGGGCTGTAGAGTCTATCTTCAGCAAATCCAAGACCTCTTCGTTACCGAAACGACTGTACTCTATTGCTTCAACAACCATTTTCTTTACTCCTTAATTTCACAAAAATTGAGTGAACACTCATTTTTATAAATTATACTCTTAATTTGTAAGAAAATCAATATTATCGTTTGATAACGATTTATGACATGATACAAATATCCATCATTTCGATTTAGCAATATGATTCTTTCAATCTAACTCTCCTCACTTTTAAAGATTCCTTTCCCTTTTTTGCCCCTTTTAGAACAAAAAGAAAAACCGCTAGTCCTAAGAATAGCGGTTTAATCATGTTTTTAAGCTACTAATGTAGTCGCTCTATTATTTAAGAGAAATATCAGCATATTGGCTATTGGTTTGACCAAAACGGGCTTTCTCTGTTTCCTGTTTATTAAAGGCACGGATAACACGGACACCTTGTAATATTTCTAGGAAAATACGGTTAATCTTGTCCAAGGTCAAACGCAGGGCTTTGGAATAGCGAGTAGCTAAAACCAAAACCACAGTCATCGCAATCAAGAGGATAGGCAGAGTGAAAACAAGTACACTACTGGTCTCACCACCAGTAACAGCAACTAGGACTACACCTGCTGCCATCATAAGTGGCGCCAGCATACCAATCTGCAAGCCTGCCGATAAGAATGACTGAAGATTGGTCACATCTGAAGTGGTCCGCGTAATGAGACTGGCTGTCCCAAACTTATCCAACTCCTGTCCAGAAAATGACTGAACCTTGTCAAAGAGTGCCTTGCGCACATCACGAGCAAAGAGTGTCGCAATCCGTGAGGAAATCTTTGCGACTAGCATATTGCCCACAAAGGCCATGAGCACGACCAGTACCATTCCCCCTGCTAAGAGCCAAATACTGTTGGTTGCTTGGTTGACAACGCCCTGCTCAATCATCTCAGCCATAAGGGTAGGTAGGGCTGTCTCACCAGCGATAGCAATAATGAGAAAAGTAAATAGCCAAACAAAGTATTTTTTCTTGAATTTAACCCTTGAAAATATTTGGTTCATTTTTCGTCCTTTCTAGCTTTTAAGCGTTTTTTCCAACGACGGTTTAAAGCTCTAGTCATGAATGTGAGGGTTGCACTTAGAAAACTCTTTTGCCCCCACTTCATCAACCCCTGATAACGCTCTGTTTCGACATAGGCTCTTAGATAAAAAAGTAAGGTATAGAGCCACATGCGTTCTCTGTCATCTTCGGTAATAACTAGGAGTTCTTGACTCACTTGGTTATAGCCCTGAATAAAGTGGGGCTCCTTTTCAACATTATCATATAGAAAGAGAGCTGAGACAAAGGAAGCCATGGGGTCACCGAAAAAGCTGCGTTCAAAATCAATCAAGCCTTAAATCTGCCAATCTGAGCCTTTTTCCAGAAAGACATTACCTGCCCAGAGGTCAAAATTGACCAGTCGAGGTGTCTTGACCTCATCAAGAAGGTCTTTTCTAAGCGCAATCTGATGACGGATTTCTGCAATAGGAAGCGTACTTCCTCTTGCCTCCACCTCTTTCAACAAGGTTTCAATTTTATGCTGAAAGGCCTGTGACCAAGTGTCAAACCGCTCATCTGTCTCATCATTGATGGTTCCAAACCAGCTACCTTTGGTCTTGTGCATCTCAGCCGTTTGCCGTCCTAGTTCATACATGAGCTGGGGCGTCTTCTTAGGGCTAATCTCATACCAGGTCTTTCCTGATATTTTTTCCATGAAGAAAAAATCGTGGGGGATAATGCTATGACTAAAATCATGGGCATAAATTCTAGGTACTTGTATATTCTGATTTTCTAGTAGTTGATAGGTATAAATTTCTGTCTTGAGATTATCCGCCTCATGCTTGGGTACTTCAACATCACGATGAGGTCCGGTCTTTAGCATGATACTGGCATCAGGCAAACCACTACCTTCTAGCAAGTAAACCGTATTAAAGGTCCCACCAACAATCCGTTCAATCTTGCTCAATATGGCTTGGGGAAAGTGAGACTTGACTAGACACCTGATGGTCTGGTCTGAAAAATTATTTTTAGTGGCTGTCTTCATGGGCAACTCCTCTCCTTTCTTTATGGCTGGCTACTGTCTCTTGAACAATACGACTGTAGGTCATCATGTCTCGGATAAAATGAGCTGGCAATTCAGCCTTTACTCGCTTCAACACCTCTCTCTCCACCTCTGACATCAAGGAGAGGACTTCATCGGTGTAAGTTTGACCAGCCTCTGTCAGACTAATCTGCAATTCTCGTTTACGACCTGAAATGGCTATCAGTTCCAAGTAGCCTTGACCTTCTAATTTCTTCACCAAGCTGTTAACAGTTGTCTTGGGCAGACCCCAAGTCTCATGAATTTCTTTCTGGGTGTGAAAACCCTTATCACTCAAACCAGCCAGTAACCAGAAAAGATTTTCAGGCACATCAGATAACTTGGCAATCTTAAAATAAGTTTCGCCTATAGCAACTAAGGCATTGATTAATTGGTAGCTTTCTTCTTTAAATGTCATATTGGATACCTCTTTTTCAAAATTCGATTTCGGACATTAAAAGCATTATAGTACGATTTAGGATTTTAGTCAAGAGAAAAGATTTACAGCGATCCAAATTATTTATCAGACATCAGTACAATCGAGTAGAAGATAGTTTCTAACCTCTCTCACCACCGTACGTGCTGTTAGGTATACGGTGGTTCAATTAAACTTTGGCATGTAAAAATTTCCTCCACATCTATCTTTTTCGATTTCGTTCTGTTTGTGTCGTCCTATATTTGTAAATAGCCTCTTTCATCATACGTTAGGCGAGTACTGCTGTTTCAGACCATGTGTTAGGGCAGACAAAACTGCATGGATAGATACTAACTTAATTATTCAGCCCTTAGCTACACTTCCATTACAGAAACGTCATCACTACTATGTCTTCGACTGACTTCTAATGGTCCATTGTTACTACGCTAGTTAACACCCATGAGTCCCCACAGGATAATCCGCACGCAAAAAAAGGGGTGCAAATCTATTCCCAGAGACACTTTTCTGTAAATAGATTTTGCACCCCCACTGCGTATGTGGGATTAGATTTCTAAGATAATCACTAGCAGTGCTACTAGCTCACTTCAGACTATCAAACTGATACTTCTCCCCAAAAAGCAAGAAAGGTTTGATTTCAAGTCTTTTGTAAACCCTGAAACGGTTGGGTTTATCCCTCTTTCACCAGCAGTCCTACAACCTCCACATGTGCTGAGAGCTTTCTTCTATACTAATAGACGAAAGGGTGTGAAAATGATTTTTAAATGATACTGTGGAACGGAACAGTAGCCCTAGTATTGACTACTGTCGTTTCTATTCATATTGGCTATTCTAGGACTGAGATGAAAAAATCTATAAATGCTCAGAATAAAATTGAACCCGCAAATCTCCCCAAAACAATGGTGAGTCATGTACTTGTATTATTCCGAAAAAATACACCTCTGGTGCAGTGAGACAAATTGGTGTATCTTATAGTGGCTTCGTAGATGAAAGCTATACTCTACTATCACTCTTTGATGATGTAGAACAAATTGAAAAAGATAATAGACTTCAGACAGCTATTGATGTTGTCAGAGAACAGTTTGGTTTTTTAGCCATACAAAAAGGAACCGTCCTAACTGAAGGTTCCAGAAATATTGAACGCAGTAAACTTATCGGTGGTCATTCCGCGGGTGGATTGGAGGGATTAAAATGAAACAAGAAAAAAATACAGTACAATTTTCAGAAATCCGTAGCAAAGGATGTAATGATATTGAAATGCTTGAAAGATTTTTACATGGAATCGTTGAAACAGCAACTTCAAAACTTCGTCAGAGAAAACTCAAAACAACTGAAATATCGATACGACTAGTACATGCTAAATCTGAAAACCGATTACCATTGGAATTTACATTTAGCATTAAGCCAACAAGCTCATCTGTGATAATCTATACTGAGGTAATCAATCGCTTTAAAGAATGTTACACAGGTGGGGGAATTCAAGGTTTTACGATTCAATTTGATAAAAATACCCTTGCCTCTGCATAGAAAGGATTTGATATGATTGACCGTTCATATTTACCATTTCAATCAGCAAGAGAGTACCAGGATACAAAGATGCAAAAATGGATGGGCTTTTTCCTATCTGAACATGCATCAGCACTCTCTGATGATACAAACAAAGTAACGTACATGTCTGACTTATCACTAGAGAAGAAATTATTACTCCTCAGTCAAGTATACGCCGGGCAGCTACGCACACGCATTCAAGTGATTGAAAAAAACAAGCGTGTTTCCTACACTGGAACAATACCAAGTCTGACCAAAGATTTCATTTTGATAAAAACTACAACAGGTCACATCAATTTGAAATTAAAAGACATTATTAGTATTGAACTTGTCGAGGAGGTGCTCTATGAATCAGCTTGAGTTTCAGCGTAATCACCTACAAATGGACTATTATAGCGAGAGCTACCAAGATTTTGAACGTGACTTCTACCGCTACTCTAACATGAATATTCCATTGACCTTCCTAACTGATGATATCCTAAAAACAATGGCGACTTCACGTAAGAATTACTTTGTCCTCAATAAGGAAAAGTCCAGAGATAACCGCGATCACTTCTTCATATTTGAAGTAAGTACCGTAGATGAGAATCCGCTAATCTATCATTATACATATAAGAAAACTACAATATATTTAGCAGAAAAATAGGAGCAGTTCAATTGACTGTTCCTATTTTTAATATTCATAAAATCTAAAGTCTTTATACTCTTTAACAATGGAGTCGCCAACCAGAACAGACTATACTGACCAGCGACTACCTTAAATTTAATGTTTCAGATTTATTTTCTTATCTCTAATTTCATAAACTACATCTGCTACATTTTCGAGTAATCGTTTATCGTGGGTGATAAACACGATAGTTCCGGTGTACTCCTTCATTAGTATTTCCAAAGCCTCTAAACTTGGTATGTCAAGGAAGTTACTGGGTTCATCCATTATTAGGATGTTATATCTACCCATGAGCATTTTAGCAAGCAACAATTTTATAATTTCTCCACCGCTTAAAACAGATAAACTTTTTCCAATATCGTTCTGTTTGAACCCCATAGATGCTAGCACTGAACGAATTTCTGATATATTGTAGTCACAATCCTTCTGCATAAACTCCATAACATTCTGATTACTGTTGTACTTGTAACCATTCTGTGCAAAGTAACCTATTTTTGCCTTAGGCGAAATAGAAATTCCTTCTTCATGGTTTAAGATCATTTGGATTAAAGTTGTTTTTCCGATTCCATTACCACCAGTTAACGCCACTTTTGCTCCTAACGGAATTTGAAAAGATGCATTTTCAAACAGAGCCTTATCCCCAAATACTTTATTAATTTCTGCACCGACTATAGGGTATGGATTATGGAGCTCCAATGCTTTACTTTGCCTGAAACGAATTCTGCGAATGCCTTCCGGAGCTTCTACTTTTCCTAAGGCCGCAATCCTGTGCTCTAGGGTTTTAGCAGCATTATACATCTTTTTTTCCTTACTTCCTATTGATTTTTGATGAGCTAAACGCCCTCCGTCTTCAGTACTTTTTTTCTTTGAAGAACCTTTTGCCTTCTGTTCTATTTTACGAGCCTGTTTTCGCTTTTCCTCCGCAGCCCTTTCCAATCGGGCACGTTCCGCAATAAATTGTTCGTATTCTGCAGCTTGGCTCTTACGTTCTTCCTCTTTCTGACGAAGATAATCAGAATAGTTTCCCCAATACTCAGTGATTTTGCCATCTTTCAGTTCCCATATTTTATCTACTATTTCATCAAGAAAATAGCGGTCATGGCTAATAACTAACAGTGCACCTGTAAAATATTTTAGCTGTCCTATTAGAAAATCAATTCCTTCACGGTCTAAATGGCTCGTAGGTTCATCCGCTAAAATACCATGAACCTGTGCCGATAAGGCCTGTGCTATTTTAAGCCTTGTTTCTTCACCACCGCTCATAGTCTGTATATTTAATTGCTCAACACCTAGCTTGCCTACAAGTGCAAAATCTTTTTCCTCCTGCAGAGTTACTTCGTCCAACTGGGGAATATAGGCAAGTTCACCCAGACGATTCATTTTACATCCTGGGGGAGTTAATTCTCCTAAAAGTACCCTGAGTAAAGTGCTTTTTCCAGCACCATTTGCTCCTACTAAACCAATACGGTCATAATCATATACTTCTAATTCATTTATATCTAAAACATCGCGTCCTTTGAATTCCACACGAATGTCTTTTGCTTTTAATATTAATTCCATAACATTTCCTCCTGTCTATAATCGCATGCTTTCATTTGCTTGTATGCAGGGAAAACCCTGCGATTTTAGCAGGAAGAGTTACATGAAAATAAGATACATAAATATTCCTCCAATATTGTTTATTTTAAATCTAATTTTCTAACCTCAGTTATCATTTGGCAAACTATAGCAATGCCAATAATTAAAATACCTGATAGTAAAAACCAATGATTTACACCGATTTTATCAGCAAAGAATCCAGAAAGAATTAACCCAATTGGCATAGCAAGTGACATGATACTTCCGATCAAAGAAAATACACGTCCTAAATATTCAGGCTTAATTTTCTCCTGAAAAAGAGCTGTTTGCACACCGCTATAAAATGGCACCGAAAGCCCCATTATTGCACAGCAAACTACGAATATTACAAATCCATTTGGAGGAAGTATTCCCGAAACGGCTAAACTGGTCCCCATTATAAAAAATGAACTTGTTATTAGTAATACATGCTTTTCGAAGCCCCCTAATCTTCCTAATAATAAGCCTCCTGCTAGCATCCCAAATGCAAAGGAAATTTCCGTAATAGAAATATGCACAGGCGTTCCATTAAAGTGTTCCATGCTTATTAAAGGAAATAGTGCATTGATTGGCATATAAACAAAAGTATATAGTGTTCCTAAGAGTAATAAGGCAAACAATCCTTTGTTTTGTCTCAGAACCACAACTCCTTCTTTCATCTCCCTTATGAAATTTGGTTCTAAACTTTGCACTTGATTACCCAGCTTAGGTATACGTACAATTGCTACCGTAATAGATGCAATCACAGCACCCAATACGTCGATGGCAATAATAGCATTTAAATCCCAAACGGAGTATAAGAGTGCTGCAACTGCCGGACTAACAATATAGCTTATAGACTGCAAAGACTGACTATAGCCTGCGCATTTCGTTAGCTGTTCTTCTGGTACTAAAAGTGGTGTAACCGCATTGAGTGCTGGGGTATGAAAAGCTGTTCCAATGCTACGGATAAACAATACTATCATAATCATCCAGACAGGTAGCTCCATACAGAATGCAACAATAGCAAGCACTGCACCAGCTGCTGCGATAATTAAATCGGCACCAATCATTATCTTCTTCCTATCATGACGATCCACTAGCACACCAATGGCAGGTCCCAAAATCGCATAGGGTAAAAAACCTACTAATGAAGCCATAGACAAGACCATCGCAGATCCTGTTTTTTCTGTAAGGTAAAAAATAATCGCCATTTGCAGGATGGCACTAGTGATTAATGATACTGCTTGCCCTGCCCATATTGCATAAAATTTTCGTTTCCAATTGTTGTATTTTTCCATTTATATTATCTCCTGCATATTATTTTGCTTGAATTTCTATTTTGAATAGCATTCTAGGCAATAAAAAATGCAGGCCAAACCCCACAATGTGGCTTTTGGTCTGCATACATACAATTTGGAAACATTCATATTAAAGACATAGTTAAATAAAGGTATAGTTAAATAACCAATATCCTCACCGTAACTAATGAATGCTCAATATCGTATAAATAAGCACAACAAAAAAGCCTATCATCGGGTATAGATTCTGCTTTTTTTATTGCCAGCTTATCTTAAACGCATTGAGGCTGTCATAGTTTCGGTTCCTCCTACATCTTTGTTTATATCAATTTATAGTATAACACAACAAGATGATATGTTCAATATAAAAGTTATGGAATGAGACTCATACTTCCAATTCGATGCCAGATTTAAAGGATATGACGAAGTTTTCTTCATAGACTGTAACGCTCTGGATTATCTTCCTTAGTAGCAAGCGATTAGCTTTCACAAAATCTTCTGTTTGTAGTTTTAAAAATTCATCAGGATTTTCTAACTCAACCTCAAAATATTTCATTTTACATTCCCTCATTTCATTTATTGATAAATTGAGTTTGCAAAAAAGAGTGGACAATTTTTGTCTACTCTTAACCTTTAAAATAGTTTTTTTTAATCGATTTGAAGTTGCCTAAATTATTACTTATTCGGTAAAATGAAGTATTGCTTTCAACAGATTTCCTTCAACTACACTTCACTTGATTCAAACAAGGTGGGTACATTTCTATTCCCACAAACTCCTTGTCAATGGAAACAAACACGTACCCACAGGGTAAATGGAAATAGAAACTGATAATTTCTAGCTATCACTTCTACTCATTCCAAAAATTTTCTCACTCTGATACTTACCCACCATAAAGCAAAAAGCCTTGCAATCAAGGCTTTCATTATCCCTTTCGTTCAAAGGTTTCTAAGCTTTTACGAGCAGAGCGACACACTCAGCGGTTCGCTATCTCCGTTCTGTCTGCGTGCTAGCACTTGTCAATCACGGACAGCTATCGCATGGGCGGAAGTAAATGCTAATCTTCGTCGTTTTACTCCTTGACTAGCAAACTTACCGCCTCAACATGATGTGTCTTTGGAAAACAAAGAATTAATCTCATCTAAAAAAATAACGGTATTGTGTCAAATGGTTGAGGTATTTCTTCTACTTCTTCTTTCGTTTCTAACACAACTTCACCCGATTTCACTCCAATTACTTTAGTCGTTTTAATAACTGTATCAGTAATTAGTATCTTTGCATCAATAAATCCCTTATATATCAAGTTTTTCTATTAGTCGTAATATGTACTCAAATCCTTTAAAATTCAATTTCAATTTTATCTCTAGAAATTCGATGTTTATTTATATCAAATTGTTTTAAATAAATTTCCAGTTTTCTAACTGATTTTTCATATAGATCAATTTGCTGAATTAGTTGTTTATTTAATTTTGCAACCTCATATTCTATATTCTTTAAAGTTACATTCTCGGGAATATTTAGTTTTGATAATTCATATCTTACTAACTTCCTACTACTCTTATCTATACTTTTATGATTAATAAACACTTCCGCCATCTTGTTTAAGGTGGCGATTTTTTCATTTATTTGAGTCAGTTTGATGTCTATCTCTGCTATTTCTGCGACCAGTTCGTCTTTGATGACCTGGTATTTTTTGTCTGTCTCTGTTAACTCAATCAAGAGGTTAATCTCAGAAATCTTTTCTTGAAGTCTTTCAACAGTCGGTCGTCTGTATGGTATTGCTCGACTATCGTTGGTTAGCTGTCTAATCAAGGTTCGTCCTTTTATATACTGATTCTTATCCGAATGTTCTTTGTTATAGATAAAGTATGAGGTTGTCTCACGGATATAGACTTTATATTTTGTCTGATTCTCTTCTTCAAGAATATCTAATTGATAGTTAGGAATGAAAATAAAACCGCTCTGCTTTACACCAAAAGACACCTTGATATAAACGCCCTCATCAACTAACTTCTCTATTTGGTGTCCTGCAAGTTCCACTTCAAATTCGTGAACGGCATCTCGCTTCTTCTTAAATTCCTCAAAGGCTTCCTCAATTTCTTCAGTGGCTACCTTCTCCTTATCACGTTCTTCTTGAAAAGCATGGTACTGCTCCTGTAAATTCTCTAAGCCTTCTGAATCACCGACTTCCTTATTTTTAAAATAATCTTGAAAAAAATTGACATCATATAATTTCTTATCACTTATTTTTTTATGACTCAGACTGAATTGCTTTCCATTTTCTTCAAGTATAAAGATTACATTTTTTTGTTTTAAGTCAATGGTTAGATTCAATTCTTTTGCTTTTGTTAGTAACTCTTCTAAAGAATTGACACGGTTCAACAAAAATTCTAAACGACTTTCAATCTCTTGCTTGGCAAAATGTGTACGAAAAAATTCTTCATCATATAAATCTCGTTTGCTGAGTTGGCGTCCTCGAATTGGTTTTGTCATTGCTCTATCCGTCATCATGAATCGACTATGCTTCTGACTAAAATCAATATGAACATGTAACTGCACCGCTTTTTCTAAAAAATCATCAAAGGACTTTGAGTGCTGCATCAAAAAATAAAGGCGTTGCTTCAATTCAAATTTATGACTAGACTGCCTATATTTTTGATAGTCACGGTAGGAGAAACGTTTTTCAATAATTTTCGCTCCAGCCACTTTAGAAATACGATCTGAAATCATACGAAGGTTTCGTTCCAAGGCATAATTCCATATCAACTTTTTATCTGAATTACGGTCAATGGCGTTGATTAGGATGTGATTATGAACATGATCATTGTCTGTATGAGTTGCCACGATGAAACGAAAACGGCCCCCTGTTAATTCCATCATGGTCTCATAACCAATGCGGTTAATTTCTTCAGGTGTCAGATTATCTTCAGGAGAAAATGATTGAATGAGGTGATGGGCATGGATATTTTGTTGATGTTTTTCTTGTCGGTCATTTCTGGATTCGTACAACTTGTCGTTATTGGTAAAGTTGACATTGTACATTTCTACCATTTCTTCATAGCTAGGGAAGTCTAAATAATTGCTCATGCCAAAATCAGATACCAATTTCAAATTGTCCGTTTTATCAGGATTGAGAATATACTTAATTAAACGCCTACGATATTTTTTTCCGTGTGTCGCAAAGTGTTTAGTGACTACCATAGAGCTCCTTCAATCTTTTCACTTCCACTTGAAATTCTTTCTCTACGCCAGTAATTAACTCACTAACTCCCTTACTCAATTCTTGTAACTGTTCCTGAGAAATCAAATGGCTTTGATTGATTGCACGCGCAATTTGATTAATGTTATTTCCAATCCGTCTCAATTCAAATACTAACTGGTCATAGGTATCCGTGTTAATGGTGACAAATGACATATTGGGATTCAACAACACTTTTCTGGCATAGACTGAAAAATTTTGACAGTGACTCTTGTCGATTCGCTCATTCAATTGATGTAACTCTGAATCTGTTAGAAATACTTTTTTGAGATTGGTACGATAACGATAAACCATAGTAGCCTCCTATCTCATGTATTTTTCACGAAATCCACGACTGAGCGGCTGTACTTGATTGACTTCCGCAATCAATTCTTGAACGCATGTCAGTAAGATTGAAACGTGTTCTTGAGTCACTTGATGATTTTCTCTTGCGACAACCAGAACTTCATACACATCTCGACTAATCTGTTCAAACTTTTGAGACTGCCAAAGGGAGAACCAACTTTCAAAAATTCTATCCTGATAATTCTTTTTCAATAAATTTTGACGAAGAAATTCTGAGAAACTATCCACTTTTTGTTCCCTCATCATTTCTTTTATCTGTTTTTCTTCTTGTCTCGTGATTCTAAATTGCTTTCGGATTGACTTAATTTCTTGTCCCATTCTGATATCCCTTCAACATTCTACTTGTCTGACAGTGTAAGTCTACCTCACATTGTCAGTACGCTTCCTAAAGACCTCACTTGCTTCTTGTTCGGTCTTTGCGAGCTCAGATATTGTGTCCACAATATCCCAAAAATCATATCGCCAGCCTATCAAAACCTTCTAGTTTTGACAGCCAACGATAAGATAACTTGGTGGCTCCGCCCCCAAACCCCCAGGTAAAATTCTTAGTTGGATTTTTAAAAGTTGAGAAAAGTATAGCAGAAGAAATTTGGAGAAGTTATCACAAATATTGTGACAATATCTGCAATGATTTATCTTTAATTAAGTACCCTTCATTATTCAAACCTACATTATAAACCATAACTTATTCAAGAATACGCCACTGTAAAAATCCAAATGTACCTAAATACACTCAATACTCCCATGATTTTTGATAATAGTTCCGTTTATTCGGGTGTCCGTTCTTTACATTTTTGATTCGTTCCGTTAAAATATAGTAGGAGGTGTAATAATGAAATACTCTATTGAGATTGGTAAAATCATAGAAGGTGCTTTAAAGCATGATCAAACCAAAGTTTTTAACTATACAAAACAATTGGTATCAAAACTAGAAAAGGATGGTGATTCTCGCTCAGCAATTAAATTTCAGCGGTTATTATCCGCTCAAGCCGAGTCTACTCTGACTCCAATGAATAACACTAATTCTATTGATATTCCTATTGATACTGAATCAAGAATGAATCTGGCTGACATTATTTACCCACATCAAAATGATACTGAAGTTATTCTTTCAAAACGAAATGAAGAAAAATTAAATTCCTTTATTTTAAGTTATCAAAACGCCGATAAACTTAATTCTATTGGAATAAATGTATCTAATTCACTACTGCTGTATGGACCACCTGGATGTGGAAAAACCAAGAGTGCCTACTTAATTGCTAAAAAATTAAATTTACCACTCATTGTCGCTAGATTAGATAGTCTAATTTCTTCATATCTCGGTACTACCGCTAAAAACATTCGTAGTCTATTTGAATTTGCGCAAAAAATGCCTTGTGTATTATTTTTAGATGAATTTGATGCTATTGCCAAGGCTAGAGATGATAATAACGAGCTTGGTGAGTTGAAAAGAGTAGTTAATAGCCTTTTACAAAATATCGATACGATGAGCAACGATAGCTTAATTTTAGCAGCTACTAATCATCAGCAGTTACTTGATTTAGCAATATGGAGAAGATTTGACTATAAATTAGAAATAGAACTGCCTGATAAAACTGCCATTGCAGAATTGATTACACTATTTTCTAATGATATATATAAATTTAACCAAAAAGAAATTTTGGAAATTTCAACTTTATTTGATGGACAAAGCGGTTCTGATATAGAGGATATTATGACCAAAGCAATAAGGAACTCAGTTATACACAATTCTTCTTTTAATTTATCTAGCATTTATGAAGAAATGTTTATTGCCAAAAATATCATCCCTCAAAACTGTGAAGATTCTCGAGAACTATTAAAGATTAAAGCAAAGTATTTACGAGAAAAAGATTCAAAAATATTCAGTTTACAAGCAATTGCAGATATTTTAGGTAGTTCAAAAACAACTATTCAAAAAATTGTGAAAGAGGTTTAATCATGAGTGAGAACAATCTACCAATAAAATTAGTTCTTCCCAAAACAACTGATATTGTCCCAAATATTGGGGGCGGAGATTTGAAATTTTTTGGAAAAGTAACTCCGGAGTTAAAAAAAGGAATAACCGATAAGTTCGAAGAGTTGTTATCTTTTTATTCAGATGTTTTTGATGAAAACGAAGCTATCCCTGCTGTGGGAAAAATAACAGTAAAACCTGAAGCTATTGCAAAATCACATAAACCCTCTGATTTATGTAGAAATTGTAGAATCATTGGCAGCGAGGATTTAGACGAAATATATATTAAAGTAGACAGAAAAAACATTCACAAAACAATAGAGATGGTTGAAAATCCGCCATCACAAAAATTTCAAGCCAACATGACTACAATAGTTAATATTCAACCTATTAGACCGGAAGAAAAAATTTCACCGACACTCCAGTCTATTAAATCGGAAGACTTTAACTCTATTAATAAGCTTATTAAAATTAAGATCTTTGATTTTGATGATGACTTTGATAATGAACAAATTTGGGAATATGTGATACAAAAATTACATTTACTCAATTTTGAAGATAAATATGAAATTTTTTCATATGGTGATAAAATTAAATTTTTAAAAATAGAAGTCACTTCTTATAAAGACATTATCAAATTAGCTTCTATTAATGGAGTAAAAACTGTTGATTTTTTTCAAGAGTACTCCCTTCCTCAGAATAATTTTTCATCTACTGAATTACAAATCTTACTAGATTCCGAATACAGGGATAGCGATGTTACTATAGGAATTATTGATGGTGGAATAAGTGACAATAATCCATTTTTATCACCTCATATTGTTGCACGAGAAGAATATGTAGATAAAATTTATCAAAATCCACAACATGCCACATTTATTGCATCTACTATACAATATGGAAATGTTTTAAATGGTATTCCTGCTTCTACTGCTTATCGATTTAAATTTGTAGATATCGTTGCAATTCCAAATAGTGATACAAAATTTGGATTAACTGATTCTATTACAGAAGATGATTTAATGGTAATTATTGAAGAAGTAATGGAGAAATATTCGTCTACTACTAAAATATGGAATTTGTCTCTAGGAATTGAAAAAAAGCCTTGTGATGATTCAATGTCTGATTTAGGTGTGTTTTTAGATTACATTCAAGACACCTACCATGTGCAAATCTTTGTTTCTAGCGGAAACATAAATAGTCTTCCTCTTCGGAATTGGCCGCCTCAAAAAGATATTGGAGAGCATGATCGACTTATATCACCAGCTGATTCTATTCGAGCTATAACTGTAGGTTCTGTTGCATTATTTGATTCTATAGATTCAATTGTAAAATTTAATGAACCTTCTCCTTTTAGTCGAAGAGGACCTGGCGCTAACTATATTATTAAGCCTGATATCGTTGATTATGGTGGAAATTTTTCTACTTCATATAAAATTGATGGATTAGGAGTCAAAGGTTTGGATTCAAGTGGGAAAATAATTGAAGGAAATGGAACAAGTTATTCGACTCCCCGATCATTGCAAAAGTACGCTTCTATATATGAAGAAATGGTGGAGCCTGATTTACTCCTCTCTAAAGCAATGTTAATACATTCAGCTAGGATGAACTCTCGTGAGTTATTAGACGAACATCCAGACAATATTAAATATTACGGATTTGGGATTTCTTCAGCTGATACAAAAGATATTTTGCAATGCAGTAAAGATTGCGTAACTCTTATTTTCAAACAAAAAGTATCTCAGGGAACACATTTAGAAATGTATGATTTCCCATATCCAAAATCCCTTATCAAAAATAACAAATATATTGGTGAAATAGGAATGACCCTTGCCTACTTACCACCTTTAGACCCTAAATATGGTCGTGAATATTGTAGAACTAATATTGATGTCAGTTTTGGAACATATTCATACACAGCTGAAGGAAAAACTAAATATAAAGGTCAGGTTCCACTTGAATCAAAATGGGATGAAAAATTTGAAGCAGCACAAGTTAAGCATGGATTTAAATGGAGTCCTATAAAATCTTACTACAGAAAAATAAGTAAAGGAATTAACTTAGAGGATGGATGGAAACTACGAGTAGATTTAACTCCACGAGATGGATTGTACGTACCATCTCAAGAATTCGTTTTAATTATTACTATCAAAGATTCAAACGGTAATGATATTTATACAGAAATAACTAACGCTTTAAGAGAGAAAGGTTATATCACTAACAATATCGAGACAAAATATCAAATTCGTCAAAAACAATAGAAGGAAAGGTATTTAACAACAAATATCAGACAAAAAGATTAGACATTCAACAATGCCTAATCTTTTTTACCCATTTCTCGGTTTTTTTGCCTGTTTAAACTGCTCTATTCGCTTCTCCAAGTGCTCAGTATTCAGTTTATTTTTCGCTTCCTGGATTGACCTATCAAGACTTTGTTCCTCAATAGTTATATCTTCTACTCTCTCACTAGAGTTGAAAATTGTATCAAAAACCACATCTAGGAGATGTTCTACTTTGGTTAGCTCATTATCTGACATCTCTGATAGTCGATGAATCAGTCGTTTAAATTGATCATGGTTCTGCTTTTTCTTTTGAAATAATTTCATTAAATTCTCATTGAATAATCATGACCACCCGTCAAACGGGTGGTTTGTCCCAGGGCTATAAGCCCAAATTACCAGCCAGCGCCTAAAGACGCTGACTTTCACGTTGTTAAAGCCTCATTGCTCTTGACTCGTCACTCACCTCTTAAAGAGGCTTTAATATTACTTACCACTATCCCTAAAGGGCTCCTCATATTCTTTTACACTCAATTTATCTAGTGCTATATCATGCTTTACTCGTTCTCAAATTTTCATACTCGTGAAGAAATCATCCACTGGATAATTTCTCTCATCTTGAATACATTTCTTAATTGTGGCTTCATTGAGTCCCACCGTACTTACATAATAACCTTCTGTCCAGAAATGTTGATTTCCAAATTTGTACTTGATGTTAGCGTGTTTGTCAAACATCATGAGCGCTCTTTTACCTTTTAAATAACCGATGAAACTAGAAATACTTACTAACATATCTACATGTTCTGGCATTAAGTGACCCTCGATAATTTCAACTCCTTTATAACTACACAAGCGA
>NZ_JUQO01000010.1 GCF_001074635.1 Streptococcus mitis | reverse complement strand
AAATTGGTAGATACATGAAGCAAACTCCTTTCTTTTCCTCTTACTTATCTATTCGAAAAAAATTTCGAAAATGTACAACTAAATTAAATTTTATTTGAAAAATAACTTAATGAACCACGGATAAAAAATTGGTAGATACATGAACTAGGCTCCTTTCTTTTTCCTCTTACTTATCTATTCGAAAAACAATCCGAAAATTTACAACTAAATCAAATTTTATTTAAAAAATAATTTAATGAACCACGGATACAAGATTGGTAGATACATAAATTAGACTCCTTTCCTTTTCCTCTTACTTATCTATTCGAAAAAGAAGTCAAAAAAATAAGAATATCAGAAAATTTTCCGACATTCTTATTGATAAACTCATCCAAGTCTAACAGATATTAGACATTGAGATGTTTTTTTAGGGTTCTTCTGGCTGTTCGTGATACGGGGAAGTGCAAGCCTTCTAACAAGGTCACTTCTGTGGCAGTCATCTCTTCAATTGCCTGTAAACTGACTAAAGTATTGCGATTAGCATAGACAAAGTAATCTTTTTCAGCCTTTGCAGCGATATCCTTGAGACTACCATAAATGGTTTTGATAGAATGATTGGCATAATAAACCTTGATACGATGGGATTCCACTGAGGTTTCAAAGGCTAAAATCTCATGGTAGGGCAGAGTAAAGCCCCGTCTTCCCTCAAAACTATAGGTAAAGAGACGCATATTTTCCCTCTTGTCCACTGCCAGTACATAGTCCAGACAGCGCTCCAACTGATAACGGTAATCTTCCTCTGGCTGATCCTTGGAAATAAAATCCAAGGCAGACAAGTGATAGCGAAAAGCTAGAGGCAAGGCCTCCGAGTGCGTGGACACAAAGACAATACTTGTAAAGGGATCTCGCTCCCGAACCTGTTGAGCAACCTGAAAGCCCCGTTCACGCTCTCCATCAATCTCTAAATCTAATAAATAGAGCTGGTAATGGTCAAAATACTGAGAATACTTTTCAACATCTCCATAGCTTTTGGCAATATCAATTTCCAATCTCAAATTGCGAGAGCGACCGATATCTAGCAAAGTCTGCTCTATCCGTCCCTGCTGAACTCTATCGTCTTCCAAAACTAAAATTCTCATTCCTCTCCCCCTCGTTTCTCATCCTTAAATGGCAATTCTAAATCTTGTCTAAAAGTCGTCTCTCCTAGCTGGGTATCTAAGTTTAAATCATAATGAAAAACCATATCTTCCAAGGTCGCTAAGCCCAGTCCACTGTGGTTACCCTTGGTAGAGTAACCCTTTTGACTGAGAATGCTGGGATTCAGTTCTTCTTTCTTACGAGTGTTTTCAATGATAAAACGGACACTCCTATCACCTGCCAACAAAGCAACCCGAATCTGCGGATTTTCTGCCTCACTAGCTGCCTCTAAGGCATTTGTCGTGAGGATAGAGAGGATACGGATAGCCTCCAACATCGGCAAAGCCAGCTCTTCGACAACCCCCACCGTCTCCAAACTAAAATGAATTCCCTGATTATCTGCCACAATCATGGCTTTTGCCAAGGTATTACGAATGGCTATGTCATGTATATTGTGAAGATTAAAGGCCGTGTAGTCCGCCTTTCTCAGCTTTTCATTGGTCTTCAGAAAGACATCTTGATAAATGGTAGACACCTCAGCCATATCTTGATTCGCTATGGCAGGCTCCATGCTAGCGACAATCCCTGCAAAATCATGACGGAAACCTCGAACCTCATCATAGAGATGACCCAACTTATCCACCATCCCTTGCAAGGAACGATTTTCTTCTTCCTGTCTCTGAATGGTCTGCTCATCACGATAAACCTGCTCTAAGTGTCTGATATAAAAGAGCCAGGAGAAAAAGAGAATGAAAATCAGGAGAGAAATGGTCGTGTCAAAGCGAACGTAAAAAGAACTATTTCTATTGGTCATGAACGAAGAGAATATCCTAAATCCAGTCAGAGGTAGGATAATGAAAAAGCTCTTACGATAGTGGGTTTTAAAAGTATCTGAAAAGAATAAATCCAAATCCAAAGACCAACGCTTCATAATTTTACAACATAGAAAGATTGATAATAAATCAAATATAGATATATATAAAGTAGAAAACGAATCTACGAAACAACAATGCTCACCAGATAATACACGAATCCAAATTGTCAAAAATAAATAACGAATACTTTGAAAGAAGAGAAAAAGATACAGAGAAAGAAAAAGAGATTCCCCTTTTCCCTTGTGCAATACTAATAAAAAAATACAGTAAAAGTAGATAAGAACTCCTATATGAAATAATTCTCCAAATGTTTGACGAGCAGATAAACTAATTAAAAATATAAGTATCCAATAACGTTTTTTATAAAATTCTGGGGAAATTTGAGCACCCAAATAAATAGTAGGCACTATGGTTGAAACGACTACCAACAGTAGATATATCACAGAAAATAAGAATTCTAAAATAAGCATAAATAAATCTAATCTCTAACTAATACTGTGAATTTAAGCAACGTGTCTACCCGTACCAAATAATTTATTGCACCATTTTACAGTATCTTCAAAAATCCCTCCACCATTCACTTCCTCCAAAACCTCTGGAGTTAACTCTTCAAATTGTTCCAATTCTACAAATGTATTTTTCATTTCCATGACAGACTCCTTTTCATTATTTTATAGATAACTCTATCCCCTGCTCCATCTACAAAAGGCTTTAGTTTCCTTTTAAAATACAAGAAATCTAAAGCCTCCTGAAAATGGTATATTGGTTAGAGCGTTAACGATTAGTTGTGAAGATGTTATTTTTATTTAACCACAACCACTTTATAATATTCGTTTGAGTGTGGAGATTCAATCTTAATTTTTTCACCGTATAAACCATCGATTTCTTTATCCAGATAATCTGAAACTCCTGATGGCAAGCGTTTCATCTTAAGAATTTCACCAGATTGATCCGCATAGGCTAGAATGTGATGGTGAGTAGTGGTTGCTCCATCATCAATTAATACAAAGTAACCTGTTTTGAGCTTACCTTGCTCATTTTCTAAATAGTATAGTTTATTGTTATTGATTGTAAAGTTGGTAGCTCCAAGACGAAGTCGTGCACCTGGATTTTCTAAATAGACATCATTGCCAACTTTTTTAATCTCTGAATAGGTTGTCATTGCTGGGATATTAATCACACGATGTCCATTTTCATCAAAGTAGTAGCGATTTGGTAAGTTTTGGAAGTTCTGTACAACTGCCTTAGGATCAATTTCTTGTCCTTCTTCTTTATTATCCACTAAAGCTAAGGTAGTATTTGCAACCACATCCCCATATTTATTAGAAAACTTTTTAAACTCTGGCTTGATGTACCAAGCATTTTTTTCAACAATGACTCCATCTTTTCTATGAATAAGATGATAATCATACCCGTCAGATAAAGTAACAATATTTGTGATAATTGTATCATCCGCTTGAGATTGTTCAACCTGGCTTGGGAGTTTGGTTAACAGATATCCATCCTTACCAATGACATAACTTTCCCCATCACTGGCTGGAACAGCTCTGTCTGCGACCATAGCACCTGATTTTTCAAAGTAAGACCATTTACCATTTGGAGTCGCCCATCCTGTTGCCATAGCGCCACTGCCTTTGAGGTAATACCATGTAGATCCTTCTTTGTACCAGCCAGTACGCATAGCGCCACTACTTGCGAGCGAATACCATGTGTTACCTTCCTTGTACCAGCCAGTACGCATAGCGCCACTATCTGCTAGAGAATACCAAGTATTGCCGTCTTTGAGCCAACCTGTCTGCATTTTACCAGTGCTGTCGAAGTGATACCATGAGCCAGCATTTTGTACCCATTTATCCTTAGCTAGACTGCCATCTTGTGAAAGATTCCAGTCAGCACCATTTTTAACCCAAGTATCTGCAGCCTGTGCTTGGTTGATAGATAAAAGCAGACCAGCACCTGCAAGCAAACCAAGTGTGAGTAGTTTAGATTTTTTCATAGCCATTTCCTCCTTTATTGAATAGCTACAGGAGGGTTTCCCCTCTTTATTTAGCTATATTCTAATACTTTTCATAATCAAAGTCAATAATATTGTGAAAAATTAGACAATATTACCAATATCTACGAATTGTATTTTGAGTAATACCGTATTGATCCATATAAGAAACATATTGACCTGGATATGGAGCATGAACTACCTTTCCACCACCAACATAAATACCTACATGGTCATTTGTCTCTTCACTATTATACAAAATCAAATCTCCAGCTTGTTGAGAACCATTACTTACATAACTTCCTCCCGTTGCTTGACCATAGGTCACTCTAGGAATACTAATATCAAACTTAGCATGAATAGCCATCGTAAATCCTGAGCAATCTACGCCACTATTCAAATCTGCCCCACCCCAAACATATGGGATTTTCCCTACAAATGTCTCGGCATATTCACCAAGTGCCTGTCCACGATTTTCTACCCATACACCACTTTCTCTAAAGAAGTATGGTGTACCATTCACACGTTGATAACCAGTGACCATAGCACCACTAGCAGATAAGTAGTAATAATTACCATCAGGTTGAATCCAAGTATTTTCTTTCATCCATCCTTGGTCATCAAAATAGTACCACTTGCCATCTAATTGTTCCCAATTTTTAGCATAACCACCTGAACCGTATTTAAACCACCATTTACCATTGGTTTGCATCCATGTGCCTTTCGGATCACGATATTGATTGAAAGCTTTCTTCTCTTGATTTCCCTCTGCTTGGGTTTCTTTATCTTCAAAACCAATCAATTTTACTTGATCAGCTTCTTCAGCTTTTATCTTGCCTTGATTAACTAATTGAGCAATCGCTTCTTTCTCACTTGCTGATGGGGAATCAGCATAGGCCACAGTAGTATTTGCTAGGAGAACGCCTCCTGCAAGAACTAACAAACTAGAATAAAGATATTTTTTCATCGTGAAAATCCTTTCTTTTTTCTCCTTTTTGGAGATTGATTTTTCTGACTACATTATATCCTTTATTTGTTTTCATATCTCTCCTGTCCCTAGAAAGACTAAATCTGTTCCTAAACGGTCACTTGAACCAAAGAAAAATTCCAAAGCAAATACCTTGGAACTTCTATATCTTTATTTTGCTTGAATGATTTTAACCACATCTCCTACACTTTGGAGTTGGTCAATTTCCTCATCACTGATTTCGATATTAAATTCATCTTCCAGTGTCAAGATAAACTCCATCAAGTCAACGGAGTCAGCATCCAAATCGTCTTTCAGACTCAAGGATTCTGTCACGACAAAGTCCTCTCCCTGTCGCTCTTGGATAATGGTCACAATACGGTCAAAAATTTCTTTTTCTGTCATCTCTTTTATTCTCCTGAAAATTCACGCGCAGTCTGAGCAACTACGTCTGTTTCTAGCATAGTACGGATCTGGCGAATCGTACTATAAACAGCCTTGGCATCGCTTGAGCCATGAGTCTTGACAACAGGTGCCTTGACACCAAACAAGACCGCTCCACCAACATCTGAGTAGTTGAGCTGTTTTTTCAAACCTCTGAGGCTGTCCTTGAGAAGGAGGGCACCTAGTTTCGCTCGAAGACCACCACCTGTAATAGTGGTCTTGAGCAAGCCCATAATTCCCATGGCTGTCCCTTCAATGGATTTGAGCACAGCGTTTCCCGTGAAACCATCTGCCACAACAACATCCGCAACGCCATTCATCAAATCACGCGCTTCCACGTTTCCGATAAAGTTCAAACTTTCATCAGCCGCCAGTAATTCGTAGGTTTCCTTACGAAGCGGATCGCCCTTACTACTCTCTGTTCCGTTATTGAGCAAGCCAACACGTGGTTGCGCAATTCCACGGACATTTTTAGCATAGAAGGAACCTAGAACCGCATATTGATGGAGGTGCTGGGCTGTATTTTCCGCATTAGCACCGAGGTCCAGCATGTCAAACCCCTTCCCATCAATAGTCGGCAAGGTCGACATAAGCCCAGGACGATCGATGTTCTTGATACGACCCACGATGAAAAATCCTGCTGCTAGTAAAGCACCTGTATTTCCAGCCGATAGGACAGCATCTGCTTCACCCTCTTTGACAGCCTTGGCCGCCAATACCATACTGGCGTTTTTCTTCTTCCGAATAGCTCTCGTAGGTTCATCGTCTGAATCAATCTTCTCATCCGTATGGATAATGCTGACGCGCTCTGTCGCTGTCAGATATTGCTTGATTTTAGCTTCATCTCCGTAGAGTTGAACTTCGATATCTGAAAAGTCAGCTAGGGCTTGATTGACACCCTCAACGATGGCCTGAGGTGCGTAATCGCCTCCCATGGCATCTACTGCGATTTTTTTCATTTCTTTTCCTCTTTTAGTAATTGTCCCCAGTCTGCTAGGGAATCAATAAATTTCTTTGATTTTAGGTGAATCCCAACGTACTCTTCGTAGAGTTGATCCATAAATTGGCGTAGCTCTTGCTTGATTTCAGGCTTGAGCGAAATGGTCTCCAAAGTCTCAAAATCAATGGCTTGAAACTGATTGAGCAGATAAGGGATATTGGGATTGAGATGGCAACGTCTCTCATCCTCATGATAATGATCTGGACAGAGGCAAGCGCCATATTTGAAAGAAAAATCAAAAGCCTGACCGATCCGATGGCAGAAGACACACTCATTAAAATTGAGGCTGATCCCAAATCGAGTCAAGATTTGAATTTCAAAAATATTGGTCAAAACTTGATAATCCAAGCCAGCTTCCATCAACTCCAAAGTCTTTTGTAAAAAAGCAAACAAGGGAGCATCCTGCTGATTGTCCTGCAAACTAGCATCTGCAAGAGCTGCCACGTAGGTCGCATAAGCCATGACAAAGAGATCGCTATTAATCTTGGGAAAAGTCATCACCTCATGATAGTCCTCAATATAGCTAAGCCCGTCATCATTGATTCGCAAGAGAAATCGTGCCAGCACCAAGGGCTGAATAACAGGGGCCAGCTTAGACTGACCAGCATGTTTGACGAAAAACATGCGTTTGCCAGCCTGCTCTGTAAAGATTTTGACTAGCTTATCATCCTCACGAAAGTTGCGATTGTAGAGCACCAAGCCTTGACTCGTGATAGACTGAATCATTCTTCTCTCATGTACTCCTCAAGTCGTTTCATGGCTTCTTTGATAGTCTCCATGCTAGCCGCATAAGACAGGCGCACATAACCTTCCCCGTAACGCCCAAAGGCTGCACCAGGGATAAAGGCAACAGCCTTCTTCTGAGCAAAATCCTTCAGAAAAGCAAAGGAGTCTTGATTGTAACCCTCTGGAATCTTAGCAAAGATATAGAAGGCACCGTCTGGTTTGATAATCTCAAAACCAAGAGCAGTCATTTTCTCGATAATATAGTCCCGACGCTGGATGTATTCCTTCTTCATAGGTTCCGCATCGTTTTTACCAGCCGTCAAGGCTTCCACTGCAGCGTGTTGAGCCATGGTATTTGCGGCAGTTACCAAGTACTGGTGACTCTTGATTAACTGGGCTGTGAAGGCCGCAGGAGCGAAAATCAGTCCCAAACGCCAACCTGTCATGGCATGCGATTTCGACAAACCATTGATAATAATAGCCTGATCTCTCAACATGGTTCCCAGAGACACATGGGCTTCGCCTGTGTAGGTCAATTCTGAGTAAACCTCATCACAGACAACAAAAATTTCGTATTTGCGTAAAACAGCTGCCAAGGCCTCCAACTGCTCCCGACTATAGGTAATTCCTGTCGGATTGGCTGGATAGTTGAGAATCACCGCCTTGAGCTTATCACCCTGCTCCAAAATAGCCTTTTCCAACATCTCAGGAGTCAAGACAAAACCATTTTCAGTTGTGTCAATCTCGACAATCTCTGCCCCAACTAGATTGACAATTGGTTCATAACCCGGATAAGCAGGAGCTGGCAAGAGCACCTTATCTCCTTCTTCTAAAATAGCCGTCAAAGTCGCAGATAAGGCCTCTGTCGCCCCAATTGTAACCAAGATTTCATTTTCAGGAGCATAGTCCAGTTGATACTTTTCCTTAACAAAATCACTGGCTGCCTGACGTAAAGTCAGCAAACCACTCATCCCTGTATAGTAGGATTGGTTCTGGTCAATCGCTCGCTTGGCCGCCTCTTTGACATGATCTGGCGTTGTAAAATCAGGTTCCCCCAAGGTCAAACGCAAGACCCCAGGAATCTCAGAAATAGCCTGGTCAAACTGACGAATCAACGAAACTTGAATCTTATCTAACTGTTTATTAAAGCGCTTAGTTAAGTCCATAGATACCTCCTACTGTAAAAACGTATCTCTATTATACTACAAAAGCCCCCCGACCGCAAAAATACATGATAGAATAACTTTCCACTTTCTATTTTACTTTTCCTCTTTACAGGTCTATAATGGTAACAGATTCTATTTGGAGGTTTTTATGTCATTTCTATCAAAAAATGGAGCAGGCATCTTGGCCTGCCTTCTCATTTCCATCCTATCTTGGTACTTAGGAGGATTCTTCCCTGTGATTGGCGCGCCCGTTTTTGCCATTTTCATAGGCATGCTTCTCCATCCCTTTCTCTCACCCTATAAACAACTGGATGCTGGATTGACCTTTAGTTCCAAGAAATTGCTTCAGTATGCCGTTATCTTGCTTGGTTTTGGTCTCAATATCTCGCAAGTCTTCGCAGTTGGGCAATCTTCACTCCCTGTCATCCTTTCCACCATTTCAATAGCCTTGATTGTTGCCTACCTCTTCCAGCGTTTCTTTGCACTGGACACAAAACTGGCTACCTTGATTGGAGTGGGATCTTCTATCTGTGGGGGCTCTGCCATTGCGGCGACAGCGCCCGTTATCCATGCCAAGGAAAAGGAAGTAGCCCAAGCCATCTCCGTTATCTTTTTCTTCAATGTCTTGGCTGCGCTCATCTTTCCAACCCTAGGTACCTGGCTTCATCTATCCAATGAAGGCTTCGCCCTCTTTGCAGGAACTGCGGTCAATGATACTTCCTCTGTAACGGCTACCGCCAGCGCCTGGGACAGTCTCTACCAAACTAATACCCTCGAATCCGCAACCATTGTCAAACTCACACGCACCCTAGCTATTATCCCCATCACTCTCTTTCTCTCCTACTGGCAAAGTCGCGAGCAAAAAAATAAGCAAGGATTGCAACTGAAAAAAGTCTTCCCACTTTTTATCCTTTACTTCATCCTTGCCTCTCTCCTCACTACACTACTCACCTCTCTCGGTGTGTCCAGTAATTTCTTTACCCCTCTCAAACAACTCTCTAAATTCCTTATTATCATGGCCATGAGTGCTATCGGTCTCAAAACCAATCTGGTAGCTATGGTCAAATCCAGTGGAAAATCCATTGTTCTCGGAGCTATTTGCTGGATTGCCATCATCCTCACTAGTCTTGGTATGCAGACCCTTATCGGCATTTTCTAATACTCTTCGAAAATCTCTTCAAACCACGTCAACGTCGCCTTGCTGTATATATGTGACTGACTTCGTCAGTCTTATCTACAACCTCAAAACTGTGTTTTGAGCTGACTTCGTCAGTTCTATCTGCAACCTCAAAAACGGTGTTTTGAGCAACCTGCGCTAGTTTCCTAGTTTGCTCTTTAATTTTCATTTAGTATAATAAAAAGGTAGCCCACCAGCCAATGTCATTAAGTTAAGAAATTCAAATACAATTCTGTATTTGGGTTTCTTTT
>NZ_JUQO01000073.1 GCF_001074635.1 Streptococcus mitis | reverse complement strand
AGTGAAAGATGCGAATGGAACACCAGCAACAGCAACTTACACACCAACATTTACAGAAGTAAATCCTACATCTAAACCATCAGAAACTACAGGATTCCAAGGATTACCACAAACATCACGTGTTGTTCTAGATGAAAAAGATGAAGCAGATAATACAACTGTAAACTTCGATAAAGGAAATGACAAAGTAGCTTTAGTTCCAAGTACATTAACATTAGTGAACGCCGATGGAGCAAAAGTTACAAGTGTAACAGTTCCAAACGAAGGAACATATGAATTAAATAATGGCGTGATTACATTTACACCATTACCAACCTTCCATGGAAAAGCTTCAGGAGTAAGTGTTCAAGCTGAAGATGTGAATGGTAAAGTAGCAAAAACTACTTATACACCTACAGTGACTGAAGTAAGACCAGTAGGAACAAATGCAGGTTCAGAAGGAATCCAAGGTGCACCACAATCAGGAACACCAAGCTTC
>NZ_JUQO01000072.1 GCF_001074635.1 Streptococcus mitis | reverse complement strand
AATCAAATTCAAACCACGTCAGCTTCGCCTTGCCGTACTCAAGTACAGCCTGCGCCTAGCTTCCTAGTTTGCTCTTTGATTTTCATTGAGTACTATACTATTTCAAGGAGGAAGAATGAAAAGTTCATCATTTAAAGTAATAGAGACAGGATTTTCTTTTAGAAAGTCGGTTAAAAAGGTTGTTCCCTTTTTAGTAGTAGGATTGATGCTAGCAGCGGGTGATAGTGTCTATGCCTATTCTGGAGGAAATGGATCGATTGCGCGTGGGGATGATTATCCTGTTTATTATAAAAATGGGAGCCAGGAGATTGATCAGTGGCGCATGTACTCTCGTCAGTGTACTTCTTTTGCAGCCTTTCGCTTGAGTAATGTCAATGGTTTTGAGATTCCAAGGGCTTATGGAAATGCGAATGAATGGGGGCATCGTGCTCGTCGTGAAGGCTATCGTGTAGATAATACACCGACGATTGGCTCCATTGCTTGGTCTACTGCAGGAACTTATGGGCATGTTGCCTGGGTGTCAAATGTAATGGGAGATCAGATTGAGATCGAGGAATATAACTATGGTTATACAGAAGCCTATAATAAACGAATTATAAAAGCAAATACGATGACAGGATTTATTCATTTTAAAGATTTGGCTGGTGGCAGTGTTGGGAATAGTCAAACTTCAGTTTCAACAGGAGGAACACATTATTTCAAGTCTAAGTCTGCTATCAAAAATCAGCCACTAGCTAGCGCAACTGCAATTGATTACTATTATCCTGGGGAGAATGTTCATTATGATCAAATTCTCGAAAAAGATGGATACAAGTGGTTGAGTTATACGGCTTATAACGGAAGTCGTCGCTATATCCAGCTAGAGGGTGTGACTTCTTCACAGAATTATCAGAACCAATCAGGAAATAGCTCTAGCTATGGATCCAATAGTAGTTCAGCTGTTGGTTGGAAGAAAGTAAATGGTAGTTGGTATCATTTCAAATCAAATGGTTCTAAATCAACAGGCTGGTTGAAGGATGGTTCTAGCTGGTATTATTTGAAATCATCTGGTGAAATGCAGACAGGATGGTTAAAGGAAAATGGCTTGTGGTATTATCTAGATAGTTCAGGGGCAATGAAAACAGGATGGTATCAAGTTTCTGGTAAGTGGTATTATTCTTACTCTTCAGGTGCCTTAGCTGTTAATACAACGGTGGATGGCTACAGAGTAAACAGTGATGGAGAACGAGTATAGAAAATTGGAGTAGGAAATTTTTCCTGCTCTTTTCTGTAAGCAGTTTCCTTGACTTTTTTTTTGTTTTGCGCTATCATATGTCCATATAATATATGGGAGTCTGTGTACAGTCTGAGAGGAAGCGTTAAGCTTCGACCGCACCTGATCTGGGTAATGCCAGCGTAGGGAACGATACTTAGTCTATTCTGCACCTTTTCCATATATGGTAAAGGTTTTTCTTTTTGTCAAAGGAAAACGAGAAGAGGAGGTTTTTATGAAAGCAAGCATCGCCTTGCAAGTTTTACCCCTAGCACAGGGGATTGATAGGATTTACGTAATCGATCAGGTCATTGCCTATCTGCAAGTTCAAGAAGTGACCATGGTGGTGACACCATTTGAAACGGTCTTGGAAGGGGAATTTGATGAGCTTATGCGCATTCTCAAAGAAGCGTTGGAAGTAGCAGGACAGGAGGCAGACAATGTCTTTGCCAATGTCAAAATAAATGTAGGAGAGATTTTAAGTATTGATGAGAAGCTTGAAAAGTATACTGAGACGACACATTAGTCTATTGGGTTTTCTTGGAGTCTTGTCAATTTGGCAGTTAGCAGGTTTTCTTAAACTTCTCCCCAAGTTTATCCTGCCGACACCTCTTGAAATTCTCCAGTCTTTTGTGCGTGACAGAGAATTTCTCTGGCACCATAGCTGGGCGACCTTGAGAGTGGCTTTACTGGGGTTGGTTCTAGGAGTCTTGATTGCCTGTCTCATGGCTGTACTTATGGATAGTTTGACTTGGCTCAATGACCTGATTTACCCTATGATGGTGGTTGTTCAGACCATTCCGACTATTGCCATAGCTCCTATCTTGGTCTTGTGGCTAGGTTATGGGATTCTGCCCAAGATTGTCTTGATTATCTTGACGACAACCTTCCCCATCATCGTCAGCATTTTGGACGGTTTTAGGCATTGTGACAAGGATATGCTGACCTTGTTTAGTCTGATGCGGGCCAAACCTTGGCAAATCCTGTGGCATTTTAAAATTCCAGTCAGTCTGCCTTACTTTTATGCAGGTCTGAGGGTCAGTGTCTCCTACGCCTTTATCACAACAGTGGTATCTGAGTGGTTGGGAGGCTTTGAAGGACTAGGTGTCTACATGATTCAGTCCAAGAAACTGTTTCAGTATGATACCATGTTTGCTATTATTATTCTGGTATCGATTATCAGCCTTTTGGGTATGAAGTTGGTCGATATTAGTGAAAAATATGTTATTAAATGGAAACGTTCGTAGAATTAGAACGTTTCTGAAAAAGAAAAGAGGAAATTGAAATGAAGAAAACATGGAAAGTGTTTTTAACTGTTTTAACAGCTCTTGTAGCTGTTGTGCTTGTAGCTTGTGGTCAAGGAACTGCTTCTAAGGATAATAAGGAAGCAGAACTTAAGAAAATCGACTTTATCTTAGACTGGACACCAAATACCAACCACACAGGGCTTTATGTGGCTAAGGAAAAAGGTTATTTCAAAGAAGCTGGAGTGGATGTTGATTTGAAATTGCCACCAGAAGAAAGTTCTTCTGATTTGGTTATCAATGGTAAGGCACCATTTGCAGTGTATTTCCAAGACTATATGGCTAAAAAATTGGAAAAAGGGGCAGGAATTACGGCCGTTGCAGCTATTGTTGAACACAATACATCAGGAATCATCTCTCGTAAATCTGATAATGTAGCTAGTCCAAAAGACTTGGTTGGTAAGAAATACGGAACTTGGAATGACCCAACTGAACTTGCTATGTTGAAAACCTTGGTAGAATCACAAGGCGGAGATTTTGAAAAAGTTGAAAAAGTACCAAACAACGACTCAAACTCTATCACACCGATTGCTAATGGAGTATTTGATACTGCATGGATCTACTATGGATGGGATGGAATTCTTGCTAAATCTCAAGGTGTAGATGCTAACTTCATGTACTTGAAAGACTACGTTAAAGAATTTGACTACTACTCACCAGTTATCATCGCCAACAACGACTATTTGAAAGATAACAAAGAAGAAGCACGTAAAGTCATCCAAGCTATCAAAAAAGGTTACCAATATGCCATGGAGCATCCAGAAGAAGCGGCAGATATCTTGATTAAGAATGCTCCTGAGCTCAAAGAAAAACGTGACTTTGTCATCGAATCTCAAAAATACTTGTCAAAAGAATACGCAAGCGACAAGGAAAAATGGGGGCAATTTGATGCAGCTCGCTGGAATGCCTTCTACAAATGGGACAAAGAAAATGGTATCCTTAAAGAAGATTTGACAGACAAAGGCTTCACCAACGAATTTGTGAAATAATGACAGAAATTAGACTAGAACACGTCAGTTATGCCTATGGTCAAGAGAGGATTTTAGAGGATATCAATCTGAAAGTGACTTCAGGTGAAGTGGTTTCTATCCTAGGTCCAAGTGGCGTTGGTAAGACTACGCTTTTCAACTTAATTGCGGGGATTTTAGAAGTTCAGTCAGGGAGAATTGTCCTTGATGGTGAAGAAAATCCCAAGGGGCGCGTGAGTTATATGTTGCAAAAGGATTTGCTCTTGGAGCACAAGACGGTGCTTGGCAATATCATCCTGCCTCTCTTGATTCAAAAGGTGAATAAGGCGGAAGCCATTGCTCGTGCGGATGAAATTCTTGCGACCTTCCAGTTGACGGCTGTACGGGACAAGTATCCTCATGAACTTAGTGGCGGGATGCGCCAGCGTGTAGCCTTGCTTCGAACTTACCTTTTCGGGCACAAGCTCTTTCTCTTAGACGAGGCCTTTAGCGCCTTGGATGAGATGACCAAGATGGAACTCCACGCTTGGTACCTTGAGATTCACAAGCAGTTGCAACTGACAACATTGATTATTACTCATAGTATCGAGGAGGCCCTTAATCTCAGCGACCGCATCTATATCTTGAAAAATCGCCCTGGGCAGATTGTTTCAGAAATTAAACTAGATTGGTCTGGAGATGAGGACAAGGAAGTCCAAAAGATTGCCTACAAACGTCAAATCTTGGCAGAATTAGGCTTAGATAAGTAGAAAAATAGGGAGTTGGTGAAGATTATCCTTTACCAGCGCCCTTTTTCTTTTAAAAATGAGAAAATTTCGGTATAATAGTCAAAGATAGTCAAGGTTCAAAGAGAGAGGTGGGTTTGTAATGAGATTTAAAAATACATCGGATCATATTGAGGCCTACATCAAGGCGATTTTAGATCAATCTGGAATTGTGGAGTTGCAACGGAGTCAGTTGGCAGATACCTTTCAGGTTGTTCCCAGTCAGATTAACTATGTGATCAAGACACGCTTTACGGAAAGTAGAGGTTACTTGGTTGAAAGTAAGCGTGGTGGTGGGGGCTACATTCGTATAGGACGGATTGAGTTTTCTAGTCATCATGAAATGCTCAGGGAGCTGCTTTACTCGATTGGTGAGCGGGTCAGTCAAGAAATTTATGAGGATATTCTCCAGCTTTTGGTTGAGCAGGAATTGATGACCAAGCAGGAGATGAATTTGCTGGTAGCAGTAGCTTTGGATCGTGTTCTAGGCGAAGAAGCTCCAGTTGTTCGTGCTAATATGCTACGACAGGTCATACAAGAGGTAGATAGAAAAGGGAAGTAAGATGAACTATTCAAAAGCATTGAATGAATGTATCGAAAGTGCCTACATGGTTGCTGGCCATTTTGGAGCTCGTTACCTAGAGTCTTGGCACTTGTTGATTGCCATGTCCAATCACAGTTATAGTGTGGCAGGGGCAACTTTAAATGATTATCCATATGAGATGGATCGTTTAGAAGAGGTCGCTTTGGAACTGACTGAAACGGACTATAGCCAGGATGAAACCTTTACGGAATTGCCGTTCTCCCATCGTTTGCAGGTTCTTTTTGACGAAGCAGAGTATGTAGCATCAGTGGTCCATGCTAAGGTGCTAGGGACGGAGCACGTCCTCTATGCGATTTTGCATGATGGCAATGCCTTGGCGACTCGTATCTTGGAGAGGGCTGGTTTTTCTTATGAAGACAAGAAAGATCAGGTCAAGATTGCTGCTCTTCGTCGAAATTTAGAAGAACGGGCAGGCTGGACTCGTGAAGACCTCAAAGCTCTACGCCAGCGCCATCGTACAGTAGCTGATAAGCAAAATTCTATGGCTAACATGATGGGCATGCCCCAGACTCCGAGTGGTGGTCTCGAGGATTATACGCATGATTTGACAGAGCAAGCGCGTTCTGGCAAGTTAGAACCAGTCATCGGTCGGGATAAGGAAATCTCACGTATGATTCAAATCTTGAGCCGGAAGACAAAGAATAATCCTGTCTTGGTTGGGGATGCTGGTGTCGGGAAAACTGCTCTGGCGCTTGGTCTTGCCCAGCGTATTGCTAGTGGGGATGTGCCTGCGGAAATGGCTAAGATGCGCGTGTTAGAGCTTGATTTGATGAATGTCGTTGCAGGGACACGCTTCCGTGGTGACTTTGAAGAACGCATGAATAATATCATCAAGGATATTGAAGAAGATGGCCAAGTCATCCTCTTTATCGATGAACTTCACACTATCATGGGTTCTGGGAGCGGGATTGATTCAACTCTGGATGCGGCCAATATCTTGAAGCCAGCCTTGGCGCGTGGAACTTTGAGAACGGTTGGTGCCACCACTCAGGAAGAGTACCAAAAACACATCGAAAAAGACGCAGCCCTTTCTCGTCGTTTCGCCAAAGTGACGATTGAAGAGCCAAGTGTGGCAGACAGCATGACCATTTTGCAAGGCTTGAAGGCGACTTATGAGAAACATCACCGGGTGCAAATCACAGATGAAGCGGTTGAAACAGCCGTCAAGATGGCTCATCGTTACTTGACTAGTCGTCACTTGCCAGACTCTGCTATCGATCTCTTGGATGAAGCAGCAGCAACAGTGCAAAATAAGGCTAAGCATGTAAAAGCAGACGATTCAGGTTTGAGTCCAGCTGACAAGGCCTTGATGGATGGCAAGTGGAAACAGGCAGCCCAGCTAATCGCAAAAGAAGAGAAAGTGCTTGTCTATAAAGACTTGGTGACAGAGTCTGATATTTTGACTACCTTGAGTCGCTTGTCAGGTATTCCAGTCCAAAAACTGACTCAGACTGACGCTAAGAAATACCTGAATCTGGAAGCTGAATTGCACAAACGTGTCATCGGTCAAGATCAAGCAGTTTCAAGCATTAGCCGTGCCATTCGCCGCAATCAGTCAGGGATTCGCAGTCACAAGCGTCCGATTGGTTCCTTTATGTTCCTAGGGCCTACAGGTGTCGGTAAGACCGAATTGGCCAAGGCTTTGGCAGAAGTTCTTTTTGACGACGAATCAGCTCTTATCCGCTTTGATATGAGTGAGTATATGGAGAAATTCGCAGCTAGCCGACTCAACGGAGCTCCTCCGGGCTATGTGGGCTACGAAGAAGGTGGGGAGTTGACCGAGAAGGTTCGCAACAAACCCTACTCCGTTCTCCTCTTTGACGAGGTAGAAAAGGCCCACCCAGATATCTTTAATGTTCTCTTGCAGGTTCTGGATGACGGTGTCTTGACCGATAGCAAGGGACGCAAGGTTGACTTTTCAAATACTATTATCATCATGACGTCAAACCTTGGTGCGACAGCCCTTCGTGATGACAAGACTGTCGGATTTGGGGCAAAGGACATTCGTTTTGACCAGGAAAATATGGAAAAACGCATGTTTGAAGAGCTGAAAAAAGCTTATAGACCTGAGTTTATTAACCGTATTGATGAAAAGGTGGTCTTCCATAGCCTGTCTAGCGACCATATGCAGGAAGTGGTGAATATTATGGTTAAACCTTTAGTGGCAAGTTTGGCTGAAAAAGGCATTGACTTGAAATTACAAGCTTCCGCACTGAAATTGTTGGCAAATCAAGGATATGACCCAGAGATGGGAGCTCGACCACTTCGCAGAACCCTACAAACAGAAGTGGAAGACAAGTTAGCAGAACTTCTTCTCAAGGGAGAATTAGAGACAGGTAGCACACTTAAGATTGGTGTTAAAGCAGGCCAGTTAAAATTTGATATTGCATAAAAACGAGGTCGGGACAAAGTTCCCGACCTCTTTATTTGCCTTTATTAGTTTGATTTGCTGTTGCGACTGTTTTAGGGATGGCTATTTTTCTTAGAATTGCTCATGATGCGAATGAATAAATCTTTGTATTTATATTTTAAATAGGTTTCATGTAAGTACAATAAAGCTATATCTACAATCATAAAAATGGTTATTAGGTAAAATAAATCAAATGTAGTCTGAGCGTAGCGAACTGCAGACTGATAAGAACAGAAAGCTCCCAAAATCACTCAAGGAAGATACTTGTAATACTTATTTAGCATAAGAATGCACCTCCTATATTCTATTTCACTATTATTATATTCCTTCGTCTAAAACAATACAAACGATTACACAAAAACAAATTCAAATTTTTAATAGGAAAATCTCCTGTTTTTCTGTTTTATTACGAATAGAAGAGTAGGAGGAGTAAATGTATCTAAAGTATTTAAGATTTTTAAAATAGTTTAGATAAATTGTTGACATATTTAAACCCCAATGTTACAATTATATTACAAAAAGATTTCTTTATATTTCTAAAATATTACAAATGAGTAGAAAAATGAAAAAGAAAACATATATAAAATTGATGACAGCAACTGTATTAGCTTCTACCCTACTATTAGGAGCTTGTGGAAATAAAAAGGAAACAACTCAAGCAAGCAGTTCTGCTAAGACAAGTCAATCATCAAGCTCTAAAGCAGCTTCTGCTAGCAAAGAAAGCAAGACTCAGAAGTCATCAAGTTCAGCTTCATCTGAAAAGGCCAAGGCGTCTACTGACCAGTCTTCAGCAACTGCAACGCCATCACAAGCGGCACCTGCACAAGAGCAAAGACAAGGTCAAGAAGTGTCTAATCAACAAACTCCTGCTCAGACTCCTTCAACTCAACAGGCTCCTCAAGCCCAGTCTAACCAATCAAGCTATGATCCTACAACTGACCGCAAACTTCAAGACAAGCAAGCAGAGCAAAATAAACGCTACAGGGGTGTTTTAACCATGGTAGATGGTGATTTCTCAGCTGCAGCGGGCAATTGGAAGGGAGCAAATGGGGAAACCATTACAGTTTCATCCGGCGGTCAATTCACAGTAGAATCTTCTGATGGAAAGAAAACTACTCTATCAAAGGCTACTCTTATACTCTTGATGATGGCAAGTATAATGCCAAAATTGGTGGAGGAAAAGTCATCCAAATTACAACAGGAGCGGATGGTAAGGTTTCCAGTGTTGCTTTGAGTCAATAATAGCTCTCATTATTTGAATTTTTACAGTCAAAAACCCGTAACCTTTAAGAGAGTTACGGGTTTTAAACTATTAAGCCTTATCCAGTTGCAAGAGGGCTTCAATCTCTGCTAGGGTGCTAGCTTGTGAAATGGCTCCACGGAGTTTAGCTGCACCAGATGTTCCACGAAGATAGTGAGGAGCGAGTCCACGGAATTCACGAACTGCTACGTTTTCCCCCTTGAGGTTAATCAAACGTTTCAAGTGTTCGTAGACGATTTTCATCTTGTCTTCAAAGGTCAAATCAGGTAGGATTTTACCTACTAGAAGATTGAATCAGTTATATTTCGAAAGAAAAAAGAATAAATTTAACTATAAAACCTGTCTTATTGAATGAAAAAATGGTAGAATAAACATCAATATCAAGTGAAATGTGGAGTGTTGCAAACAATGAAGTCAAAAATGTTTCGATTTTATTTTGTTTTGTTATTTATTCTCTTTTTTTATTTTTCATTTTCAATATTTAACCGAACGTACAGTGGAATCACCGTAGATAAACATGATAATGAGTGGATAGTTAGACAAGTCCATAATCTGGGAAGCTTTGCAAATCATCAAGAGATAATAGGGTCATCAATTATACAAATAGACGGTCAGAGTCCAGATAGTAATTTTTTATTATCTCGATTTTTAATTGTTGAACCGCTTCATTCTGTGACAGTGTTAGATAGAGGAATTTCAAAGAATTTAATAATAGAATCTGGGAAATCAAGCCAAATTATCTTTCTTGTTTTATCAATCATTGCTTTTCTGATTCTACTGTTATTTCGCTTATACATAAAAGGGAGAAGTAGAGGAAAAACTGGAAAACGATATTTTTATTTTATTATTTATACTAGTCTGATGTTATTATCGATTATTCCATCAAGTATAGGAGATGTATTTGGTCGTAGTCTATTAATTTCATACTTGACTTTATTTCCATTATTCATGGATATTTTCATTAGAGTGTTAGTCCTGAAGATAAAAGGTTCAACCATTTCTAACTTTTCTCGTATTATACTGGGCTATTCACTCATCACTCAACTTTTGTTTGTTTATAATCTTATACAGCCCATTGATTTTTTGACCATCTTTTTTTCTAGGGGGGTATTTTATTTAGTATTTTTCTTTTTAGTTATCCTACTGTTAAAGATGCTTATAAATTACTCTCAGATAAGAGAAATGTTGCCAATTCATACCTTATTTTTAGCAGTTCTTGCCTTATTTCCTCTATTTTTTGGATATATTTTTCCGATTGGTAAGGAAGTTTCGTTTATTTATAGTATTCCTCTATTGTTGCTTATTTTGTTCTCTATTGTGAATAACTTGATATTAGAACGAATGATATATGTTGCTTGGAAGTGGAACCCATTCATATATAACTTGATATTTGCCGTTTTTTTTACTAGTCTAATTATTCTTTTTAGTCTGTTATTAAGAGAATTTTCTCCAATTTTTTTCGTTCTTTACACTTTTCTTTTCTCGCTAGCTTTGTTACCTGAAATAAGGAAAATGATGTTGATTAGCCATAAAATGGAGGGAATCTTTAGTAGTTTTCATACTTTTGTAGCTACTGAATTGGAGAGGGAAGAAATTGCAACGTTTATACATGATACTACAATTCAGAAGGTTATTTATTATAAAAAGCAGTTAGAAATTAGTGAACAAATTAATAGGGTAGCTTTATTAGAGATGTTGGATGATATTGTCTTTGAATTAAGAGATTTATGTTCCAATATCTATCCTTTAATGGTGCATGAATTAGGGCTGAAAGAATCTATTACTAGCATATTAAACCAATTCATGAAGATGGAAACTGTTTCGATTATGACAACTTTTTCAATAGATGAAGAAAAAGTTAATGATAAAGTGGGCACGTTTGTATTAAGGACAGTTAAAGAACTAGTAAATAATAGTATTCTTCATGGGAATGCTAGAGAAATTACTGTAGATTTATCTACAAAAGAAAAGATTTTATCAATTGTAGTTATAGATGATGGTATTTTTAAGGGAAACTATCAGTCTAATGAACATCATTTTGGTTTAAATAGAATTGTAGAGAAGGTTCATTTATTGGGGGGAACTGTTCAGATAAATATAGAACCTACAAGTGTGAAGATACGAATACCTATAGAAGGGAAGAAAAATGATTCGTTTGGTTTTGATTGATGATCACAGTTTAGTGTTACAAGGATTGGAGAACTATTTTTTAAAGGAAGATGATTTTAAAATTGTTGGTTCCTATACAGAAGTAGCAGATTTACTTCTTTGTCTCAAGCATGAAAAGGTAGATGTGCTAGTTATGGATTTTATGCTGAAAGGAGTAACGGCATTTGATGTTATTAGTCAAATAAATAGATTTCTGAATACAGTTCCCAAGATAGTTCTTTTGTCAGGGTTTTATGACACTTTGTTACATAAGAGAGCGATGGACTTTGGGATTCAAGCTTTTTTACCCAAAGAAAGTTCTTATTTGGATGTTAAAAGTGCAATTTATGCTGTTTATAAGGGCAATCATGTTATCCCAGATGGTTTGATAGAAAAGCAAGAAAATAATCTATTGACAGATACGGAGTTAAGTGTATTGGAACTTATTGTAAAAGAATATTCTAATGAAAAGATAGCAAATAGTTTATTTATCAGCAGGAGAACGGTGGATACCCATGTTTCAAATATTTGTTCAAAGTTGGGAGTGACGAGTAGAGTTGGAGCTGTACGTGAGGCTATTCGATTAAATCTAGTATCTTTATAATTTATCCTAAAAAGGCAAGAAGGTTTTCGTAAATTACGGATTCTTTCTTGTCTTTTTTTGTTTAAGATAGAGTCAGTTTAAAAGATTGGAGAAGGATATGCTAACAGTAGATTATTTACTTGGAGATAATAGAAATCGCTATTTTGGTAGAGGACATAAGAGAATGACTTATGAAGTTAAGTTGAAAAATATTTTAGAAGGAGTTGGCTCTCTTCATCAGGAGGGTTTATGGTCTAGTAAACAATCTGAAATCGTACAGCAACACCTGAGTACATTAGATGGAATAGTATTAGCTCATTTATTTGGAAGTGAAATACTGAAAAGAATGGGAGTGAACTTAAATCAGTATAGGTTAAGCCATTTTGAGATAAAGTCAGGGATAAAAGCCATAGAAGAATTGGTAAATTTAAGATTAGAATTACAAAATTTCAAAATGACGAACCAAGTGATTGAATTTGATTGCTTGGTAATGGATATGAAAGTTTGTTTAGGCTATCAATTATTAGAATGTATGGAAAATGTAGTTGCTATAGGAGAACAAGGTAGAGATTTTTTATCAACTCATTTGAGAGATAGACAACATGATATATACGATGTTGAGTTTTCAGATAGTAGTATATCTTGTAAAGCAGAGCAAGTATTGATCAAAGATATTGAATATAGTGGTATAGGTAGTCTAGAAAAGAATTATTATAGTTTGTTAGAACTTCTGATTATTTTTTCTCAAATGGCAGAGATGTTAGCCTACCATATAGAAGAGATATCTCGAGAGGAGAGCAATACCATGTGGATGAAGCAAGTAAGTGCAGACTTGAATTCACCAATTTTAAACGGAGTAGTAGAGCTTAGTGGTAGTGTTTCAAAAAATAGATTGTTAAAAATTAGAGAAGAACATTGGAAAATCTACGAAATGTCTGGGTATGATGTAGATCATAAGGTAGTCTTTAAAAGTAAAATAGCTCAAAAATTACCTGATGGAGGGGGACAGTGATGGGAAATAGGGAATTAAGGTTAGTCATATCAGGAACTTATTCTACAGGTAAGACAACAACTGCTACAGCTCTTTCGATTGCAACGGGACTTCCCTTAATCGACGCTTTATCTGCGAGGGAAATTTTGACAGATTTATATCCTGGAAGAAGATTTCAGGATATGTCATCAACTGAGTTAATGGCACTAGGGCTAAAGCGTTTTGAAGAGAGAATTCGTACGGAAGGAATTTTATACAAGGAACATGGAAGTTTTCTATCAGATGGTTCAGTATTGAATGAATGGATTTACGGGACTGTTCGAATGAGGGTAGGAATTAACCCAGGATCAGCATTCATTCATCGATTGATGAAATCTATTTTAGGTATTCCAGGTCGACGATTTTTCAAAAAATATTTGACTGCCTATGGGGTTGTCTCTAAGAATCATGCGAAATTGTGGTATACAGATGTTGTCCATCTACCAGTAGAGTTTGCAATGGATCCAGATGGGCATAGACCAGTATCTGAAGAGTATCGAAATTTATCAGATGAGGAATTATATGAAGCTTATAGGAATTTGGGTCTAACACCTTATTGTGTCAAAGGTAGTCAGAAAGAACGGTTAAATCAGATCATTCAACATTATGAGTTGCCAATAGTTGTTCCAGTAGATGAGGCTATTTCCTTAGCTGAAAAGGTTATACGAGAAAACAGGGAAGCAGTATCTAAACGTATCATAGAGCAGTATGAAGAGCCTACATTAAAGGAAAAAATAAAATTTATGACAAGATATTAGGAGTATGTATGATTCAGTTTCAAAATATTAGTAAGATTTATAAGGTAGGAGAGCAAGAAGTTCGTGCTTTGGATCAAGTTAGTTTTTCTATTGAGAAAGGGAAATTTACAGTTATTTTAGGTCCATCAGGTTCAGGGAAAAGTACGTTACTAAATTTACTTGGTGGGATGGATCGTGCGACATCAGGAACCTTTATATTTGATGAGGAACTAGTAACAAAGTTTACGGATAAGGAATTATCTGCTTATCGAAAAGATAAAATTGGTTTTGTTTTTCAATTTTATAACTTAGTTCCAAGTTTAACGGCCAAGGAGAATGTAGGTATTGCAGCAAATTTAGCGAAAAACAATAAAGAAATTGATATATATTTGGATCAAGTTGGTTTACTTCATAGAAAAAATAATTTTCCTAATCAACTTTCTGGAGGTGAAATGCAACGTGTATCAATTGCAAGGGCATTGGCTAAAGAGCCTAGTCTATTATTGTGTGATGAACCTACAGGAGCGTTAGATTCAAAGACAGGTGATAGTATTTTAACTTTATTGAAGGAAGTTTCTAGAAATGGGAATGCTGCAGTTGTAATGGTTACACACAATAGAGAGTTTGCTAAATTTGCAGATCGAGTTATATATTTGAAAGATGGAAGTATTGAAAAAATAGAGAATAATGAAGAGGTGTTGGGATGAGGTATCTTCATATAAAATTATTAAGAGATCTCCGACAAAATTGGCAACAATTTTTCTCTGTTTTTCTGATGTCTCTATTAAGTGTATTAATCTTTGTAGGTCTACAAGGAGCTTGGCATGGACTTGAAAAGAGTCTAGAGAGTTATTTGAAACAATCTGAACTTCCTGTTGTTTGGGTTCAAGCGAGACAAATTGATGAATCAAAAATTAAGCAGGTTGAACTATTATCTTCTGTTGAAAAAGTTATCAGTAAAAAGAAAGGATTTGCTAATATTGTTCGTTTAGACAAGACTGACGGACGAATCAATCTTGAAACGATTACAGATAATCAACTGGTTACAGTAACAGAAGGAAGTTCTTTTTCTGAAGGAAAACAAGATTCGATTTGGATTGATGGGAATTATGCTAAGAAGAATCAATTACAGATTGGAGATCTAATTTTTATTTCATCAAGGGGGAAACAGATAGATTTAGAAATTGTAGGATTTGTTCAGGCAACAGATAAGATTTATTTTACAGGTAGCATGGAATATATAGCTCCAAATCCTGACAATGATGCCTATGGTTATATTGCAGATAATGAAATTGCAAAAGGAATTCTGGGTTTATCGTCAGATAATGCCTTAGAAATTTATGGCTCTAAGATAGATTTGCGAGGAGATTTAGAGTCTATTTTTGGGGGCGATTTAATTTCTTATCAAGATCAAAAAAGTTTAACTGAAATATCAGAAGCTACCGATCGAGTTGGGCAAATTAGAAACTTATCTTACTTATTTTCTTTTATCTTTATTTTGTTAGCTATTTTGGCTATGTTTACAACCATTCAGCGTTTGATTGATGGCCAAACAAAAGAGATTGCTGTATTAAAGGCTTTAGGTTTTTCAAATCAGGCTATCAGTTTACATTATATTTTATTTGGCTTAGTAGTAAGTTTATTAGGAAGTTTTGCAGGCTTTGCTATTTCTCCCTTGATGTCATGGTTTGTACTAGAAACTCAAAAGTCAATGTTTACACTTCCAAATTGGCAAATCTCTTATTCATCTTCATCAATAGTCGTTGGTATTGTAGTCATTATTATTTGTGTTTTAGCTGCCTATTTAGCTTCTAGAGAGTCAGCTAGAGGCTTACCAGCAATATTTTTAAGAGGTAAAGAAAAACTTGCTAAATCTGTATTTATGGAAAGATATTCGTCTATCTGGCAACGAATTTCTTATCCTTCAAGATGGGCAATTCGGGATGCCTCGTTTAATCGTATTCGAGTTTTGATGGGAATCGTGGGAGTTGCAGGAAGTATGATGTTACTGATTGCTGGAATTGGTATGCCTGTGTCCATGAATCATCTTGTTGATAAGGCATACAATGAAGATTTTTCTTATTCAAAACGACTGACCGTAGCGGATTATACATCTTCTAAGTCTAGATATGGTGGGCAAGGTGTACAAATTTCACAAGCACATTTTAATCCAGATGATGGCTACAATCGTTTATTGATTATATTTGATGATGGAGATATGATCCAAGCAAAAACAGAGAGTGCTGATTCTTTGAAAGATGATGGTTTGTATGTAACTAGATCATTTGCCCGTTTAGCAGGTATTAAAGTCGGAGATTTTTTAAATGTGACTCCCTATCAAGATGGTCATACGTACAAGTTTGAAGTAAAAGGGATTGTCACAAGTGAAACCAATCAAGGGGCTTATCTTCATGCTAGAGTCTTTGAAAAAGCAGGGGGAGATTTTACTCCCCATACTTTATTAGTTGGGTCAGAGGTGGGCCAAGATACTATTAAGCAAGACAAAGGTGTTCTATCTGTCATTGAAAAAGGGAGCCAAGAAAAAAATGCCTATGATTTTGTATCTAGTTTGATGAGTGTATTTCTAATGATTATTGGCTTTGCTTTATTACTTGTTATTATTGTTCTCTATAATCTGGGATCTTTAAACTTTGTAGAGAGAATGAGAGACTATGCTACATTGCAAGTATTAGGATTTTCTAATCAATATCTACAGAAGCTAACTCTTTTTGAGACTATACTAACTACCTTTATTGGGTGGCTAGTAGGAATTCCTTTAGGCATATGGTTTTTGAAAGAATATGTAGCAACATTTTCGACGATTCGAATTGAGTATACCGCTTATGTCAGTATGTATGTCCTTGTTTCTGCTACGTTATTGGTTTGGTTTACATCTTTAGGGACTGCTTATTTTATTAGTCTTCGTATGAGAAAGATTGACATGATTAGTGCTCTAAAGGGGGTAGACTAGTATGGTCAGTTCTGAGTGGATCTATAGACATTTATGAATAATTGTTAATCATCAGTTCTAATACTCAATGAAAATCAAAGAGCAAACTAGGAAGCTAGTCGCAGGCTACTCAAAGCACTGCTTTGAGGTTGTAGATAGAACTGACGAAGTCAGTAACCTATATACAGTAAGGCGATGATGACGTGGTTTGAAGAGATTTTCGAAGAGTATAAGGTCCAAATTTACCTATTTGTGTTTCGGTTCACTGCATTACTGCATTCAAAATCCGTCAGCTCAATAAGAGTTGACGGATTATTTTATACTTGTACTTGGGTTAAAAATTCTTCTGTAGTAAGAATTTGAGCAAACTCATCTTGTAGAGAAAGGAGATTAATCTCATGGATAGTCTCAGGAGAGATGGTCTGACCGTTTTTGTTAGATAGGGTAAAACTGGCAGTAGCATCTGCTAGTAAAGTGACTTCAAAACCAAGATTTGCTGCCATTCGTGTCGTAGTAGATACACAATGAGGCAGGGTCAAACCAACAACGACTAAATGACAAATCTGATTTTTTCGTAAATATGTTTCAAGATTTGTTCCAATAAAGGCGCTATTAACCGTTTTTTGAAAGACAGGTTCTGAGGTGACTGGCTCAAATCCACTTTTAAACACCTGATTTTGTTTGTTATGAAATTGCGACTGGGGATTGTCAGATATGTGTTGAATGTGTAAGACTGGAAGAGCGTGTTTACGAAAGTATGCTAGCACCCTCAATGCTTGGTGTTCAGCTTGAGGGTTGTTTCGTTCTCCCCAGATAGGGTTATCAAATGCTTTTTGCATATCGATAATCAGTAGAGCAGTATGAACCATTTTAAGCCTTATCCAACTGCAAGAGAGCCTCAATCTCTGCCAGAGTGCTAGCTTGTGAAATGGCTCCACGGAGTTTGGCAGCGCCAGATGTTCCACGGAGGTAGTGAGGAGCGAGGCCACGGAACTCACGAACTGCTACGTTTTCTCCTTTGAGGTTAATCAAGCGTTTCAAATGTTCGTAGGCGATTTTCATCTTGTCCTCAAAGGTCAAATCAGGTAGGATTTCTCCTGTTTCAAAGTAATGGTTGATTTGGTTGAAGAGGTAAGGATTTCCCATGGCAGCGCGGCCGATCATGACTGCATCAGCACCGACTTCTTCGATGCGTTGTTTGGCTTCTTGGACAGTACGGATATCACCGTTGGCGATAAATGGAATCTTGGTCAAAGCTTGAGCTACGTCGTGTAAGGTCTCAAGGTCTGCATGACCTGTATACATTTGTTCGCGGGTACGGCCATGCATGGCGAGGGCAGAAACGCCTGCAGCTTCAGCAGCGAGGGCATTTTCAACTGCCAGAGATGGGTCGGCCCAGCCGGTACGCATCTTGACAGTAAGTGGAATATCAAGGACAGACTGGACCTTGTTGATGATAGAGTAAATCTTATCTGGATCCTTGAGCCACATAGCGCCAGCTTCGTTCTTCACGATTTTGTTAACTGGGCAGCCCATGTTGATATCCACGATATCGGTTTTGGTGTTTTCTTGGATGAATTCTGCTGCGCGTGCTAGGCTGTCTTCGTCACTACCAAAAAGTTGGATAGAGACAGGGTTTTCGCCTTCATCGATATGAAGCATGTGCAGGGTTTTTTCGTTGTTGTATTGGATTCCCTTGTCAGAGACCATTTCCATGACAACGAGTCCAGCTCCGAGCTCTTTTGCGATAGTACGAAAGGCTGAGTTTGTCACGCCAGCCATAGGCGCTAAAACAGTACGATTGGGAATCTCAACATTGCCAATCATAAAAGGTGTATTAAGATTTGTCACGAATGAGTTCCTCCAGGTCGTTTTCATCAAAGTTGTAAGTAGTTTGGCAGAATTGACAAGTGATTTCTGCCCCGTGGTCTTCCTCTTTCATTTCCTGTAGGTCTGAGCTTGGAAGGCTGGCAAGAGCGTTCATAAAGCGTTCATGGCTACAGTCACATTGGAAACGGATTTCTTCTTCAGAAAGAAGCTTGTAGGCCTCGTCACCGTAGATAGCCTTGAGGAGGGCTTCGATATGGTCTTCACTTTCCAGAAGGGTTGAGATAGCTGGCATTTCTTGGATGCGTTTTTCAAAGCGAGCAATCTCTTCTTCCTTGGCTCCCGGCAAGACTTGAACTAGGAAACCACCTGCAACCTTGACCTTGTCTTCTTCGTCCAAAAGGACATTGAGGCCGACTGCAGAAGGGGTTTGTTGGCTTTCAGTCAGGTAAAAGGCAAGGTCTTCACCGATTTCCCCAGAAATGAGGGGAGTCATAGAGTTGTAAGGATTTCCAGTACCGTAGTCTGTGATAACGAGGAATTGACCATTGCCGACAAAAGGTCCAACTAAAACTTCACCAGTTGCAGTCTTTTTGATGTCAACACCAGGATTTTGAACGTAACCTTTGACATTCCCCTTGGTATCAGCGACGGTGATGATAGCACCTAGGGAGCTAGATCCCAGCACCTTAACTGTTAGTTTAGTATTTCCTTTTTCATTGGCTGCGAGAATCTGGCTAGCGATAAGAGTTCGACCAAGCGCTACAGTTGAGCTAGCTTGGGTTTGGTGTTTTTCTTGAGCAGTGCGGACGGTTTCTGTGCTGTCAAGGACAAAAGCACGAAAGGCTCCGCTTTCTGATATTGTTTTAATAATTTTATCCATAGCTACTATTTTAGCATAAAAATGCCCAAAGGGGGAGCCGTGTGTTTGCTGATTTTTAGGATAATGGACCAGGAAATCAGCATGAAAATAAAAAGAGAAACAGATTATTTCAGCATTTGTAAGATTTATGCTATGCTTAAGGTAGAAAATGAAAGGGGTAACAAATGTATTTAGGAGATTTGATGGAAAAGGCTGAATCTGGCCAATTTTCAATCCTTTCCTTTCTATTACAAGAGTCTCAGACGACTGTCAAGGCTGTAATGGAGGAAACAGGATTTTCAAAAGCAACCCTAACCAAATATGTCACCCTGCTCAATGACAAGGCTTTGGACAGTGGCTTAGAGCTGACTATTCACTTAGAAGATGAAAATCTGCGTCTATCGATCGGTGCAACTACCAAGGGGAGAGATATCCGGAGCTTGTTTTTGGAGAATGCTGCTAAATACCAGATTCTTGTTTATCTTCTCTACCACCAACAGTTTTTAGCCCATCATCTGGCTCAAGAATTGATGATTAGTGAGGCTACGCTTGGTCGCCACTTGGCTAGTTTAAATCAGATTTTGTCAGAATTTGATTTATCCATCCAAAATGGACGGTGGCGAGGTCCAGAGCATCAGATTCGCTATTTCTATTTCTGTCTTTTCCGCAAGGTCTGGTCCAGTCAGGAGTGGGAAGGTCACATGCAGAAGCCGGAGAGAAAGCAGGAGATTGCTTGCTTAGAAGAAATCTGCGGTGCAAGTTTGTCTTCGGGTCAGAAATTGGATTTGGTTCTCTGGGCTCATATCAGTCAACAGCGTCTTCGGGTCAATGCTTGTCAGTTCCAAGTGATAGAAGAGAAAATGCGAGGGTATTTTGACAATATTTTCTACCTTCGTTTGCTGAGAAAGGCTCCGTCCTTTTTTGCTGGACAACACCTTCCTCTAGGAACTGAGGATGGGGAGATGATGATTTTCTTCTCTTTCCTCCTATCTCATCGCATTCTTCCTCTTCATACTATGGAATATATCCTTGGTTTTGGAGGGCAGTTGGCCGATTTGCTGACACAATTGATTCAAGAAATGAAGAAGGAGGAGTTGCTGGGTGATTATATAGAGGATCACGTTACCTATGAACTCAGTCAGCTTTGTGCTCAAGTCTATCTCTATAAGGGCTATATTTTACAGGACCGCTATAAGTACCAGTTAGAGAATCGTCATCCTTATTTGCTGATGGAACATGATTTTAGGGGGACGGCAGAGGAGATTTTTCATGTTCTACCTGCCTTTCAGCAGGGGACGGATTTGGATAAGAAAATTCTCTGGGAATGGCTCCAGTTAATCGAATATATGGCTGAAAATGGTGGCCAGCATATGCGGATTGGTCTGGATTTGACATCTGGTTTTCTTGTCTTTTCAAGAATGGCAGCCATTTTGAAACGGTATTTGGAATACAATCGTTTTATTACCATTGAAGCCTATGACCGAACTCGGCATTATGATTTGCTGGTTACCAATAACCCGATTCATAAGAAGGAACAGACCCCAGTTTATTATTTAAAAAACGACTTGGATATGGAAGATTTAGAGATGATTAGAAAGCAGCTCTATCAAACACCATATAAATAGACTACAATACCAGATAAAACATATAAGATATATCTACTGTGCGATACTGATTACCTTCTATATGATAAAAGCCACTTGTTCCATGGATTCAGTGTGAATTTAGATAGATGAGATTGATTTGTATCACTGTGATAAAATATTAGGCACTTCTCGATAAAGTGTCACTGATTGAAAAATTGGCAATTATAGGCATCAAATTGACTCCTAATCCATAATTTTTTTAACATTTTGATAAAATTTCATCAATCTTTGTTCATTTTTTCCTCTCTTTTTCGAATAATAAATAGATAGTAGCGGTGAATCTAGTAAAGCTAGATTTAAAACTGTGGTATAATAAAAGGAGGAAAAGGATGACTTTAAGACATCCGGGCATCAGCCCAACCAATGATTTGGTTGCTAAGAAAATCTTTAGCAATCCAGAAATCACTTGTCAA
>NZ_JUQO01000071.1 GCF_001074635.1 Streptococcus mitis | reverse complement strand
AGTACGGTAAGGCGACGCTGACGTGGTTTGAATTTGATTTTCGAAGAGTATTACTGCCCTTCATTTCTTATTAGCTGACTTTATGATATAATGAAAAACGAGGTAAATTGAATGAAAAGTATAAAATTAAATGCTCTATCTTATATGGGAATTCGTGTCTTGAATATTATTTTTCCCATCTTAACTGGTACCTACGTCGCGCGTGTCTTGGACCGAACTGACTATGGTTACTTCAACTCAGTTGACACTATTTTGTCATTTTTCTTGCCCTTTGCGACTTATGGGGTCTATAACTACGGTTTACGGGCCATCAGTAATGTCAAGGATAACAAAAAAGATCTGAATAGGACCTTCTCCAGTCTTTTTTATTTGTGCATAGCTTGTACGATTTTGACTACCGCTGTCTATATCCTTTCCTATCCTCTCTTCTTTACAGATAATCCAATCGTCAAAAAAGTCTACCTTGTTATGGGGATTCAACTCATTGCCCAGATTTTTTCAATCGAATGGGTTAATGAAGCTCTGGAAAATTACAGTTTTCTCTTTTACAAGACTGCCTTCATCCGTATCCTGATGTTGGTCTCTATTTTCCTGTTTGTCAAAAATGAACACGATATTGTTGTCTATACACTTGTGATGAGTTTATCGACACTGATTAACTATCTGATTAGTTATTTTTGGATTAAAAGAGACATTAAGCTTGTTAAGATTCACATAAGTGATTTTAAACCGCTCTTTCTCCCTCTAACAGCCATGTTGGTCTTTGCCAATGCCAATATGCTCTTCACATTTTTGGATCGCCTCTTCCTTGTTAAAACAGGGATTGATGTCAACGTTAGTTACTATACCATGGCTCAGCGAATTGTGACCGTTATAGCTGGTGTTGTAACTGGAGCTATCGGAGTGAGTGTGCCTCGTCTCAGTTACTATTTGGGTAAAGGAGACAAAGAAGCCTATGTTTCTCTGGTTAATAGAGGAAGTCGAATCTTTAACTTCTTTATCATTCCTTTAAGTTTTGGGCTCATGGTTTTAGGACCAAATGCTATCCTACTTTACGGTAGTGAAAAATATATCGGAGGTGGTATCTTAACCTCTCTCTTCGCTTTTCGGACGATTATCCTGGCACTAGATACCATTCTTGGTTCCCAAATTCTCTTTACAAATGGCTATGAAAAACGAATCACAGTCTATACAGTCTTTGCAGGATTACTCAATTTGGGCTTAAATAGTCTCCTCTTTTTCAACCACATCGTGACTCCTGAATACTACTTACTGACAACTATGCTATCAGAGGCCTCTCTACTTGTTTTCTATATCATTTTCATCCATAGAAAACAACTCATCCACTTAGGACATATCTTTAGCTATACTATTCGATACTCGCTCTTTTCACTTTCCTTTGTAGGAATCTATTTCCTGATTAATTTCTTGTATCCTGTGGATATGGTCATTAATTTCCCATTTTTGATTAATACTGGTTTGATTGTCTTGCTATCAGCCATCTCTTATATTGGTCTACTTGCCTTCACCAAAGATAGCATTTTCTATGAATTTTTAAACCATGTCCTAGCCTTAAAAAATAAATTCAAAAGATCATAGGAGTTTAGAATGAAACAACTAACCATTGAAGATGCCAAACAGATTGAATTAGAAATTTTGGATTATATTGATACTCTCTGTAAAAAGCACAATATCAACTATATTATTAACTACGGTACTCTGATTGGGGCAGTTCGACATGAGGGCTTTATCCCTTGGGACGACGATATTGATCTGTCCATGCCTCGAGAAGACTACCAACGATTTATAAACATTTTTCAAAAGGAAAAAAGCAAATATAAGCTCCTTTCCTTAGAAACTGATAAGAACTACTTTAACAACTTTATCAAAATAACCGACAGTACGACTAAAATTATTGATACTCGGAATACAAAAACCTATGAGTCAGGTGTTTTTATCGATATTTTCCCTATGGATCGCTTTGATGATCCTAAGGTCATTGATACTTGTTATAAACTGGAAAGCTTCAAACTTCTGTCTTTCAGTAAACATAAAAATATTGTCTATAAGGATAGCCTTTTAAAAGATTGGATACGAACAGCCTTCTGGTTGCTCCTTCGACCTGTTTCTCCTCGTTATTTTGCACATAAAATCGAGAAAGAAATTCAAAAATATAGTCGTGAGAATGGGCAGTATATGGCTTTTATCCCTTCTAAATTTAAGGAAAAAGAAGTATTCCCAAGTGGTACCTTTGATAAAACAATTGATTTACCCTTTGAAAATTTAAGCCTTCCAGCACCTGAAAAATTTGATACTATTTTGACACAATTTTATGGAGATTATATGACCCTACCACCAGAAGAAAAACGCTTCTACAGTCATGAATTTTACGCTTATAAATTGGAGGATTAGGATGCAGTATTTAGAAAAAGAAGAAATTAAAGAAATTCAACTAGCCCTGCTAGACTATATTGATGAGACTTGTAAGAAACATGATATTCCTTATTTTCTAAGTTATGGAACCATGCTTGGAGCTATCCGCCACAAAGGTATGATTCCCTGGGACGATGATATCGATATTTCCCTTTATCGTGAAGATTATGAGCGCTTATTGAAAATTATTGAGGAAGAAGACAATCCACGTTATAAGATTCTATCCTACGACACTTCTTCTTGGTACTTCCATAATTTCGCATCGATTTTGGATACTTCTACTGTTATCGAAGACCATGTTAAGTACAAGCGTCATGACACCAGTCTCTTTATCGATGTCTTCCCAATTGATCGCTTTACAGACTTGAGCATTGTCGACAAGAGTTATAAGTATGTAGCCCTTCGTCAACTAGCTTATATTAAAAAATCACGCGCAGTTCACGGTGATAGCAAGTTAAAAGATTTTCTAAGATTATGTAGCTGGTACGCCCTCCGAGTGGTCAATCCCCGTTACTTTTACAAGAAAATTGATCAGCTGCTCAAAAATGCTGCAACCAACACTCCTCAATATGAGGGAGGAATTGGGATTGGTAAGGAAGGTATGAAAGAAATCTTCCCAGTTGATACCTTTAAAGAACTCATCTTAACTGAGTTTGAAGGCCGTATGTTGCCCGTCCCTAAAAAATATGATCAATTTTTAACCCAGATGTATGGGGATTATATGACACCACCATCAAAAGAAATGCAGGAGTGGTATAGCCACAGTATTAAAGCTTATCGCAAAAGCTGATTAATCAGTAGTTTACAAGAAAAAATCACGACCACCCGTCTAACGGGTGGTTTGTCCCAGGGCTATAAGCCAGCGCCTAAAGACGCTGGCTTTCACTTTGTTCAAGCCTTATTGCTCTTGACTCGTCACTTGCCTCTCAAAGAGGCTTTAGTATTACTTACCACTATCCCTAAAGGGATCCTCATACTCTTTTACACTTAATTTATCTAGTGCTATATCATGCTTTTCCTGCTCTTGAATATATTTCTTAATTGTGGCTTCATTAAGCCCTACTGTACTTACATAATAACCTTCCGCCCAGAAATGCCGATTCCCAGACTTGTACTTGAGATTGGCGTGTTTGTCAAATATCATGAGTGCACTTTTTCCTTTTAAATAACCCATGAAACTCGAAACATTTATCCTTGGTGGAATACTGACTAATATGTGTACATGGTCTGGCATTAAGTGACCCTCGATAATTTCAACTCCTTTATAACTACACAAGCGA
>NZ_JUQO01000009.1 GCF_001074635.1 Streptococcus mitis | reverse complement strand
GTTACCATCGCCATCTTTGTCAATGTAGAAGGTTAGAGTGGTTTGTTTCTTGGCCTCATCACGTTCTGCTTTAACTTTTGGTGTTTGGCCGTCTACTCCGTTTCTTCCATCTGTCCCATTATATACCTCTTTTGTATTGAGTACCGTATCGCCTTCATCAAATTCATCATTATTGTTTTTATCATCATAAACCGTGATTCGAATTCCTGAACGACTTGATACGCTTGTTGTTCCTGCAGATTTTGCTATATCTTCTACTTTAATTTTCGGAGCTCTACCATCCTTACCATTTTCACCTTTTTGACCTTGTTCTCCTTGCGGACCTCTAAGGTTACCGATTTTTCCCCAAGCTCCATCTCTTTTTTTATACACATCTCCTGTTGTGGCATCAATGTATGTATCACCATCTTTACCATCTTCTGGCGTTGGAGCAATAATTCCACTTAATAATTCAGCTCCTCTTGCAGCATCTTTACCATCATTACCATTCTCTCCTTTTGGAGCGGGAGGAATTACAGTACTTGATATTAATTCGTCACCTTCATCAAATACACCATTGTGATTATTATCATAGTATGCTTTTATTTCGGTCCCCGCATATTCACCTGATGCTGGTTGAGTTGGTGCTGGTTGAGTTGGTGTTTCATCAGGATTACTTCCTGCCTCACGTCTTCTTCTTGCACTACGGAAACCACTATAACCAGTTTCCAAATCTTCCTTACGAATCGCTGAATTTTGACGAGCATCTGAAAGGCTATGTTCAGGTTTAAAGATTTCATTAGTTGTTTCTGTAGCAGAAGTTGCTTCTACTTTCGCGGGTGCGTTAGTTGCTAAAATGCTACTATCAAGAGCTGAACGATCAGTCGTTGTTGCATCTTCTTTTGCTTCAACTCCATCCGCTTTCTTCACTACAGGAGTTTCTGATACAGTCCCTTTATCAGAGTTAGAACGAAGTTCCAGCCCAATAATAGCTGATTGAATAGATGACTCTGCTTGCGATAATTCAGCTTCAGTTGCATCTGCTTTTCCAAGCAAGCTTTGACCAGCTTGCATACTTGCCTGCAAGTTAGCAGCACTTGCTTCTGTATATAACTTGCTTTCTAATTTTTTAGCACGTGAAAGAGCCGTTAACAATTTTGACTTGTCAACTGAATCTTGATGACTTGCTTCTACTTTTTTATCTTTTGCTTCTTCAACTTTTTCTGCTGGTGCTTTAGCATCATCAAATTTAGTTGGAGTTACTTCTACTGGATTAGCAACAGTTGGAGCTGCGTAAGTTGTTTCTTTTTTAGGTGTAGATACTTCGGCTGGTTTAGTAGCTTCTTCTCCCTTATCAATAAAAACTTTACTTACTACTGCTGAATTTTTTTCTTCTGCTTGTACAGAATGGACATTAGTAGCTATCCCTAAAATCAAAGCTGTTCCCAATAAAACACTCGCTGCACCAAAATGATACTTACGAATAGAGAAACGTTGTTGCATTTTATACCAGTCAAATGATTTTCTTTGTGCTTGTTTCATATTTCTTACCTCTTTATCATTTTATAGTATATAATTTACATCTAATTTTTAGATATTTCAATATAGTTACCACAATCACTGTATCCTGTTTTTTCCCTCTAGATTCACTTAATTTGTTCTATTTTATATGAACGGTTCAAACAATAAAGTGAATCTCAAATTTTGGTACGAAGAATACAAAAAAATAATAGTTTGTATTTTTTAGACAAATCGGACACAGATAAATCCACTTACTATACATACCAATATTTGCATTTTCCCCTATTTAATGTGATATAATATCCTTAGGAGGTATAAAAACGTATGAGATCCCTATTATCTACAAAAGAACAACGGCAATTACGACTAATGGAAATACTCATTCACAAACGGAAATGGCTTCGTCTACATGAATTAGCCCATACCTTAGACTGTACCGAACGCATCTTAAAAAATGATCTAAATGAGTTGCGCTCATCCTTTCCGGATATCGATATCCAATCCTCTGTCAACGGTATTATGATTGATCTCGATTTTAAATCCAGTGTAGAAGATGTTTATCATCATTTCCTTACTCATTCACAATCCTTCCAATTACTAGAATATATGTTTTACAATGAAGGATTACCTATTTATCGAACAGTTGAAAACCTTCACACAAGTAATGCCAATCTATATAGACTAGGAAATCGAATTACACAAATCCTATCAAAGCAATTTCAAATTGAACTAGCTTTTACACCAGCCTCTATCAAAGGAAATGAAATTGATATTCGCTATTTTTATGCCCAATACTTTTCTGAGCGATGCTATTTTTTAGATTGGCCCTTCCCAGATATTTCTGAAGAAGTCTTAACAGAGTTCGCCGACTACTTCTATAAAATTACAAATTATCCAATGCGATTCTCTATTTATAGAATGTACAAGTTAATGGTGGCAATTAGCATCCATCGTGTCAGGAATGGTCATTTCATCGACCTACCCAATCATTTTTTCCAAGACTATTATCCTATTTTGATGAATTTCCCAAATTTTGAGGAGACACTTGCTTATTTTTCTAAACAGTTTGGCTTCGAAATGACACCTGGTATAATCGCACAAATTTTTATTTCCTTTATTCAAAGTAACATTTTCTTAGATCCTCAAGAATTCTTCAACTCTTTAGAAGAGAACAGTGAAGCAAGATACTCTTACCAATTACTTAGTCAAATATTAGAACGCCTGTCAAAACAATATAAGATTACTTTTGCCAACCACGATGAACTTATTTGGCATTTACATAACACTGCTTTCTTTGAAAGACAGGAAATCTTTTCTACCCCAATCTTATTTGAACAAAAAGCATTGACTATTAAAAAATTCGAAGTTTACTTCCCAGACTTTATGGGGAGTGCGCGTCAAGAACTGGCTCAATACCGTCAAGCAATTGGACAGCATGACCATCCTGAACAGTTGGAACACTTGATGTACACCATCTTAACCCATGCTGAAAACCTCTCTACTCAGTTGTTAGAAAATCGACCACCTATCAAGGTTTTGATTATCAGTAACTTTGACCATGCTATATCCCTTACCTTTGTTGATATGCTTTCCTATTACTGTAATAACCGCTTCACCTTCGATACTTGGGATGAATTGAAAACAAGTCCTGAGATTTTAAATCAGACAGGTTATAATATCATTGTGTCTAATTTCTATATTCCAGGAATTACCAAGAAGTTTATTTGTCAAAATCATCTGTCAATTATGGATTTAGTTAATCACCTCAACACCTTATCAAATGAGATTCATTTGTCCAATACTTTATAAGCTAGAAAAAAGTCAGCATAATCCTGCTGACTTTTTCTCTTATCTGATTTCTATACTTCCTTTACAAAAACCAATTCCTGTGGTTGGGACAGGTCTTCTCGGTAGGCAAATCCTGCAAAGCTTAAGCGACGAGCTTCCTCCACCGTTTGTACTTGATTTTCTATCAGGGCTGTTAGGAAGGCACCACGCGCTTTCTTGGAAATAGTTGAATGAATCTTCAACTGACCACCTCTATCCTCCATGAATTTGAAGGTCACCATTTTTTCTCTGATTTCCTTAGAAAACACAGTTTCAAACTCTGACGACAAGAGGGAGAAAATTAGGTCTTCGCCATTCATAGCCTCATCATAGGCTACCTTCCAATGGCTCTTCAAAGTCTTACCAGCGACTTTTAACTTCATCAAAAAATCCAAACGGTGAGGGGCCATAGGTGACAAGGCTGGAACGACTCCGTACAAAGCCGAAGTAATAAAGACATGATTTTCAATATAGACTTGTTCTGCCTCGTTCAACTTATCTCGCTTGATATGGCGATACATGAGCCCATCAAAAAGTTTCAAGGCTGGATAGTGTTGAGCAGTTTGCCTTTTCAAAGCTTGGATATTTTGAAATTCTTCCTCTGCCTTCTCAGCTGATACCTTGTAAAAACTCTCCAATTGACTAGCAGAATAGAGGGCCAAGGCATCCAGCACGGCCTGACTTTCTGGTCTTAAGGAAGTTGGCTCAATACTAGGCAAATCTATGTTCATTTCTTTTGCTGTTGGGATTAAAATTTTCATATTAATAGTGTAGCATATTTTTTAGCCACTACCAAGAAATTCATCTGAAAAACCTCGGTTTAACCGAGGTTTCTCTGTTTATTTGGGCCATCCTAACCAGACAGCCACGAGAACAAGGGCTATGCCAGCTAAACTTGTTAAGATAGATAAGAATTTATCTTTTTTCTCCTTGAACTGAGAAAAACCTATCTTCAAAGCGAGCAGTCCGAGTAGCATTGAAGCAAGCATCACATAAAAACCCATTTGTTTGTCCTCCATTAGTCTTAATTTACCTTATTATAACATACATTTCTTAAATAAACCTTTTTTACTGCACTTTAAAGGTCTTGAGATAGTTATCTTTTCCTACTTGACCTTCGAAGGTTTTACCATTTTCAAGGTAAGGAAGGTCATCGGATACTGAGGCCTTGACCTTGTATATCTTACCATCAACTTTAAAGAAGTAGACGGTGTCGCCCTTGATAACAGCTGATTTGAGTTCTGCTACCATTCCCTTAATACTTTCAGTGGTTTCATTGTCAATTTCAAGGTCGTTTTTATTGGCGTACTTGCTGAGTAGCTCTTCCACTGTCGTTGCTACGATAACATTTTGGTACTCGACTGCGTCTACCAAAGCGTACTCTTTGACCAAGCCTGCATTGTCCTTCAAGCCCATGATGTAGAGAGGCTTGTCATTGAGGTTGATGAGGATTGGGAAGGTTGCCTTGTAGGATTTCTCCTGAACAGCACCTTCGGCTGATTCACGGGCTGATTCTTCGGTCGCAGAAGCTAAGCTGTACTTAGTGATCTCTCCTGTTCGCATATTTTCTAGGATGAAACCAAGATTACTTTCATCTGCATTGGCCGATGTCACACCTGTGTAGAGATAAATGTCATTGCCGATAGACAAGTAATTATAGCCCTTGGTAGTCTGGGTCACGTTTTTCTTGGAAATCATGGCATTCCAGAAACCGTCCTTGTACTTGCCGTTGTAGTTGATTTGCTCAATGGTTTCCTCAGCTGGATAGACCCTGTCCACCCATTCTGGAACATCTGCCAAACTGTATTCCTTGGTGTCTCCATTTGTGGCATCCAAGATAATGACTGAAACTGGACGAGGAACCGCAAGCCCAAATTGCTTTTGGTAAACCGTTGCTACATAAAAAGGATTACCCTCATCGTCTACCTCAAAAGATGGAGTCTTGAAGATCTTGGTTGGGTACTTAAAGCGCAGGTGACGCTTGACATCACGGTTAAAATATTCTGAGTCTGAATATTTGATTGGTGTTTTCAAGTCCACCAAATTCGCATTTCCAGTTACCATGTCCACCTTGATATACTCGCCGATTCCCTTGGCTTGATTATTAAACCACTTGATAGGGTCTGCGTATTCTAGTGGCGTAACTCGATAAGGTTTCCCATCAATCGTTAATTGAGTATAGGTGTCTGCCGCTACGTACTGCGACACCTTATCCGTTAAGGAACCCAAGTAGCGGTCACCAATTTTTTCAGCAGTGCTTCTATCTAGAATCGGAACCTTACTGGTGTCACTCTTAGGAAATTCAGTAAAGTCTTTTTCCGTCACCGTGACTACATTAGCATAATTTTTAGCCTGAAAAATGCTAGAAGTCACCAAGGAAACCAAAGACGCCAAGAGAAGAATTACTCCAATGGAAGCTAAAAGAATTTTCCCCAACCGATTGATTTTGAACCCCTCTAGATTCAAGGTAGCTTCCGCCTTACCGTGGCGCACATGAACCGTTTTGACCAGATTGATTCCCTTGCCAAAACCAAATAAGATTGCCACAAGCAGCAAATGCCCACAGAGGAAAAAGAGAAATTCCCAGCTAGTCAGGTTAAGGGGTGGTAAAAAGATATACCAGGTCGTTGCGATAAAAATAAGTTCAAAGATTATCCGTTTCATTTGCTTTCCTCCTAAATGATTCGTCCTTCCAAGTGATCCAGTTCATGCTGGCAAATCTGAGCTGGGAATCCTGTCAAGGTAATGGTCTGTTCCTGCCACTTGCTGTCACGATAAGCAACCCTTATGGTTTCAAAACGCTTAGTTGGTCTCACACCCGTCAAGGACAAACAGCCTTCCTCTGTCTCATAAGGTCCTTCAGAGGACAGGAGCACTGGGTTAAACATGACCACGGGAACCAAGCCAAGATTAAAAATAATCACGCGCTTCTGCACTCCAATCATATTGGCAGCTATACCGACACAGGTTTCACGATTTGCTAAGAGTGTATCCTGCAAATCTCTGGCAAGATACAGATCATCCTGACTTGCCGGCTGAGATACCTGAGATAAAAACAAAATATCCTTCACAATTTTCTTTTCCACTTCCTCACACTCCTCTTGATCTTTACTATATTATAGCAATTATAGCACAAAAGACGATAACTGCAAGCCCTTTCCCTCAACTGTAGCAAAAAGCCATCCGAAGATGACTTTTTTTAAATCGCATTCTTGTCAAAACCGAGTTTGCGTTGAATAAACTTAACAATTTCGACGATAATAATCATTGAGAAGCTTCCGCCCATAACGATTCCCCATTGTGACAAGTCTAGTTTGGTTACGTGGAAGATTCCTTCAAGTGGTTCTACGACGATTGTTGCCATGAGAAGAATGAAGGATACCAAGATGGACCAGTTAAATGTCTTAGACTTGAATGGGCCAACTGTCAAGATGGATTGGTAAACAGACTTGACATTGTAGGCATGGAAGAGCTGAATCAAACCAAGTGTTGCAAAGGCCATAGTAAGAGCATCCGCATGAATGGCATGATTGTCACCCACATGAACTGGGTAAGCAATCGCAAGGCCATAAACACTCATGACAATAGCTGCTTGGAGCACACCTTGATAGATGATAGAACTCAAAACACCACCTGAGAAGAAGCTTGCCTTGCGTCCACGTGGTTTATGGTTCATGACACCAGGCTCAGCAGGTTCAACACCAAGAGCGATAGCTGGGAAGGTATCCGTTACCAAGTTGATCCACAAAAGATGAACTGGCTGTAAGACATCCCAACCAAACAAGGTTGATAGGAAGATAGTTAATACTTCAGCAGTATTGGCAGAAAGTAGGTACTGGATCGTCTTTTGAATGTTTGAGAAGACCTTACGTCCTTCTTCAACTGCAACAATGATAGTCGCAAAGTTATCATCTGCAAGAATCATGTCAGAAGCCCCCTTAGAAACCTCTGTACCAGTGATTCCCATACCGATACCGATATCGGCTGTTTTCAGAGCTGGCGCATCATTGACACCGTCACCTGTCATGGCAACGACTTTACCTTGTTTTTGCCAGGCCTTGACGATACGAACCTTGTGTTCTGGAGACACACGGGCATAAACAGAGTATTGACCAACTACTTTTTCAAAGTCTTCATCTGACAGTTCATTGAGTTCAGCACCAGTTAAAACGTGGCCTTCTGTATCATTTGCATCAATGATTCCCAAACGTTTGGCAATAGCTTCTGCAGTGTCTTGGTGGTCACCTGTAATCATGATTGGACGAATTCCCGCTTCCTTAGCCACACGAACAGCCTCAGCAGCTTCAGGACGTTCAGGGTCAATCATCCCAATCAAACCAGTAAAGATTAAATCATTTTCAAGCTCTTCAGAAGTCAGGTTTTCTGGAATACTCTCAATAATCTTATAAGCACCTGCAAGGACACGCAAGGCTTGGTGGGCCATTTCAGAGTTGTTTGTATGAATGAGGTTTGTAACCTTCTCGTCAATCGGAGCAATATCCCCAGCCTTATCACGAAGAACACAACGTTTCAAGAGTTGGTCTGGCGCACCTTTAACAGCTACGAGGAAGCGTCCATCTGCAAGTGGATGAACTGTTGACATGAGCTTACGTTCAGAATCAAATGGCAACTCAGCCACACGAGGATATTTCTCTAAAAATCCTTTAACATCATAACCTTTGTCCAAAGCATACTGGATAAAGGCTGTTTCGGTTGGATCACCAATTAGATTGCCTTCAACATCAATTTTAGTATCATTTGCCAAGACAACTGAACGAAGTAGTGGCATTTCAAGACCTAGTTCAATATCATCAGCTGAGTCATGTAGGACTGCATCGTAGAAGACTTTTTCGACCGTCATCTTATTCATAGTCAGCGTACCAGTCTTATCAGAAGCAATGATTTCTGTTGAACCAAGTGTTTCTACTGCTGGCAACTTACGAACGATAGAGTTACGTTTTGCCAAAACTTGAGTACCAAGGGCAAGAACGATAGTTACGATAGCTGGGAGTCCTTCTGGAATGGCTGCAACGGCAAGGGCAACAGAGGTCATCAACTCACCAAGTGGATTTTTTCCTTGAATGAAGACTCCAACTACAAAAGTAACAAGGGCAATGACCAAGATAGCATAGGTCAAGACCTTAGAAAGGTTATTCAAGTTTTGTTTAAGTGGTGTATCTGTCTCATCCGCATCTTGAAGCATACCTGCGATATGACCAACTTCAGTGTACATACCTGTATTGACAACAACACCAATCCCACGACCATAGGTCACGTTTGAGTTTTGGAAGGCCATGTTGACACGGTCACCAATACCTGCATCTGCAGCAAGCTCGACTGTTAAGTCTTTTTCAACTGGAACAGACTCACCTGTAAGAGCTGCTTCTTCGATCTTAAGAGAATTGGCTTCCAGCAAACGTAAATCTGCTGGTACAACATCACCTGCTTCAAGGGCAACAATATCACCTGGTACCAATTCTTTAGAGTCAATCTCCGCCATATGCCCATCACGAAGAACGCGGGCAGCTGGACTAGACATAGATTTGAGGGCTTCGATAGCTTCTTCTGCTTTTCCTTCTTGGTAAACACCAAAGGCAGCATTGATGATAACTACGGCTAGAATGATAATGGCATCTGCGATATCTTCCCCACCAGAAGTCACGACTGACAAGATTGCTGCCGCAACTAGGATAATAATCATCAAATCCTTAAATTGCTCGATGAACTTGACCAGTATTGATCGTTTCTCGCCTTCTTCGAGTTCATTGTGGCCAAATTCTGCAAGGCGCTTTTCCGCCTCACTTGATGACAAACCTTGCTCGGTCGCATCCACAGCCTTCAAGACCTCTTCAGGACTCTGAGTGTAAAACGCTTGGCGTTTTTGTTCTTTTGACATGTGTCTCCTCCTTGACATTGTGTGCAAAACAGACTCTCTTTTCCCTCATCGCATCTTTTCACGACAAACAAAAAGAGACCTGTTAATCATAACAAGTCTCGCTGTTTAAGATAGGGCCGGAAAGCATACTTTTCAGTATAAAATTCGGAATGACGACACTATCACAGGTTTCTGCCAGCTACTCCCTTGAGTAGTACTATTATACCAAATTTTGAAGAAAATTCAAGAATATTTAATTACTCAACATATCGGAAGCTCACTATCGCCTCTTTAAAAAAAGGAAGGGAAGTAACAAAGGGATTATAGCCATGAATACATACGAATATCTAAAATAATTTACAATTGGAGAATAAATGCACGTTAGTATTATTGAAACACATATAATTATTAAACCTAAAATCTTATAATCTCTCCTCAATAATGAAATCATTAAAATAATTAACAATAAAATTGTATATAACCCTGCACTATAAAATATAGAAAAATTGGTAAATAAGAAATCGTCTTATGTATATTCCAATAGAATTCTTGTAGCTTCTTAAACTTTGTTTGATTCTTCCATCCATCATCAAGTGAAGTTGTATTTCCATAAACATTGCTACTATCTTCATACATAACCTGATAATAATTTCCCATATACGTCAAATCTGAAAAATTATATGGATACCAATATGAAACAGACAAATTTAATAATGCATCTATATAAGTCTTTGGATGAGTAAGATAACCCTTAAACCATAATTTAAAAAATTCGTGCTCCCTTCCTTCAAATTGTTCATTTTTCATACTATCTTTAATTGGATCAGCTTTATAATAAACAAATTTCTTGTTATTTTCTAGACCTAATGTAGAATCATAAAAAGCTAATTCTTCACTAGAAAATGAATCTGGATGATAGTATACAGCAGCAGCAAGTTGTTGAAATCTAGGTGCTAAATAATCATACCTCTTTCTTGATTCTTGTGGCTGAATTAAGGAACTTGCAATAAAATTTATTATCAAAGTAAAGCTTATTGATACTAAAGAATAGAACAAAATTTTCTTGTAGTATCGTTTGTTAAAAATAAATAGTATAAGAATCCCAACAATTATATAAATAACAGCCTTTCTATGCATCATATATATCCCAAAAAAGGAGATAATAAACATAAATAAGAAATTTTTATTCTCAAAAAATTTAGCTGGTTGATAAAGAATATATATAATACATAGAAAAAACAACATTAGTGCATTTACCATATATACATCTTTATACATTGTAAAACTAACTATTATGAAATTTGGAAACAAAAGATAGAATAAATATAAACATCTATTCAACCATTTATTATTACTTAGTTCAAAAATTCTATATAATACATATACATAAATTAAAGTGGTTATTACTAGGGTAAGAAAATTGAAAATCGCTACTCCAACACCAACCCCTCCTAAAAATTTCATGCCAAATTTTGTAAATAGACTTACAGTATAGGTAAATAAATATGGGTGGGAATTTGTCAATGGATAAATCCCTAGACCTTCACCTATTATTACCATACTATCATACGTTGTAACACCTGGATATAACAGTATAAATGCTAGTATTCTAACCAAAAGAAATGGAGTTAATAGACTGAAATATTTTCGCCTATCTATCTTAAGCCTAAATGTATTCAACTCAATATCGAATTTTTTTATATGAACATTGTATTTTTCCCAAACTAAATGTAAAAAATACTTAAAGATAAGATAATATCCTATCAAAAGAATAAAAAACAATATAAAAGAATATCGGTTCAAACTCCCCCTAAATAATGCTTGTGTGTGTGTTATATCTTCTCCGATTACAAAAATAAATGCTAAAATTGACGAAAATACTTTTATAATCATAGATTCTCTCTTGATTAAAGAAGATAACTTATTTTTATTTATGAAATATAAAACTGATAAGAAGATTGTTGCTGTAATCAATGTTTCTGTTTGAAATACTCTTAAAAACGTTATATAACTATTAACAACTATTTTTTTGTCTAATGTTAACAAAAGTGTAAAATAGTAAGATAAGATAATACTCTTTACAACACTAAAGTTCAACTTATTTATCACTATCTAAACACCCACCTTCTTTGAACTTGATAACTAGCAAGAAATAAAATTGTATCTACTACTATTTTAATGGCTGTTTCAGAACCAGAAAACATATTCCAAACAACTGTCACCATTGCTGCAGACAACAACATTTGGAAAACAGCCAAGCTATAGTATTTAACAATCGTTTTATGAATTCTTTTTTCACCATCAAAGACAAAATTCTTATTCATTGTAAAATTAAAATAAGATGAAATTATTCTTGACAAAATGGTTGATAGTAGAATCAACAATGCTCCTCTATGAATTCCTACAGATAGGGAAAGCCAAAGGAACAACTGAAACAATCCAATATCAACTAAAAAGGAAGAAAGAGAAGATAACAAATATTTAAAGAATGATGCAAAGATTACTTTGTAAATTCTCAATGAATCTTTAATAGGATTGAAATGAGTTTCAGCATTCCCATCAAAGTAAATAGTTTCAATCCTTATTTCTTTGATGGGAATTGAATTATCAAATGTATGGATTAACATTTTAGTCTCATACTCAAATCGTTCACCTGAAATCTCCAACATTTCATGTAAAATTGCCTTTGGAAAGCCTCGAAGTCCAGTCTGAGTATCTGTAATTTTTCGACCATAAAGCAATTTAAATACTAATTTTGTAAGCTTATTCCCAAATTTACTTTTTGGTGGAACATTTTCAGAATCAAAATCACGACAACCTAAAATGAGTGAGTCAGGATAATTAGAAATTGTCTCTACCATAGATAAGACATCTTCAACCCTATGTTGTCCATCCGAATCAGCAGTGACAATCCCGTTATATTCTTCTACATTTGGCATTGTCAGAAAATAGTTAAAAGCATTTTTTAAGGCACGACCCTTTCCTAAATTTTTTGCATGGGTTAATATCTGACATCCTTGTTTATCTCTTAGTTGTTCAAAAATATAACCACATTCTGACCTACTTCCATCATCTACAATTAGAATATCTTCTAACCCAGATTGCCTTAATTTTTCTATGTATTGAATCAAATCAAGTGGAGGATTTAGGGCAGGAATAACAATCAATGTTTTCATATAATCTCCTTTGGTATTTGCTAATATTTTTGTATAAAAAAGCATAAACTTCCAGATATCATTTTATCATGTTTCCTAAAAAAAAAAAGTATTTTCTGCTTTGTATTTTCTTACTTTTATCCATCCTATTTGAATTTTCCCTTGAAAACCAGTATAATGGTAGAATGCTATATGACTAGAAAGGAAGTTGAATGAAGCAATCTATCTCAAATCTCAAGTTAGCTGAGCGCGGGGCCATTATCAGTATTTCAACCTATTTGATCTTGTCTGCAGCCAAATTAGCAACTGGTCACCTCCTCCATTCATCCAGTTTGGTGGCCGATGGTTTTAACAACGTGTCGGACATCATTGGAAATGTGGCCCTCTTGATTGGGATTCGGATGGCGCGCCAGCCTGCAGACCGTGACCATCGCTTTGGTCACTGGAAGATTGAAGATTTGGCTAGCTTAATCACTTCCATCATCATGTTCTATGTTGGATTTGATGTTCTAAGGGATACCATTCAGAAGATTCTCAGTCGTGAAGAAACGGTTATTGATCCTCTGGGTGCAACTCTTGGAATCATTTCTGCAGCGATTATGTTTGTGGTCTATCTCTACAATACTCGCCTCAGTAAGAAATCCAACTCCAAGGCGCTGAAGGCAGCTGCTAAGGACAATCTTTCTGACGCTGTTACCTCACTGGGAACTACCATTGCCATCCTGGCTAGCAGTTTCAATTATCCGATTGTGGATAAACTGGTTGCCATCATCATCACTTTCTTTATCTTAAAAACTGCCTATGATATCTTTATTGAGTCTTCCTTTAGTCTTTCAGATGGCTTTGACGACCGTCTGCTTGAGGACTATCAAAAGGCCATTATGGAAATTCCCAAAATTAGCAAAGTTAAATCTCAAAGAGGTCGTACCTACGGTAGCAACATCTACCTGGATATTACGCTGGAGATGAATCCTGACTTGTCTGTTTATGAGAGTCATGAAATCGCGGATCAAGTCGAGTCTATGCTGGAGGAACGTTTTGGAATCTTTGATACCGATGTCCATATCGAGCCAGCACCTATCCCTGAGGATGAAGTTTTAGACAATGTCTATAAAAAATTGCTCATGCGCGAACAATTGATTGACCAAGGAAATCAACTAGAAGAACTCTTGGCTGATGATTTTGTCTATATTCGTCAAAATGGAGAGCAGATGGATAAAGAGGCCTATAAAGCTGAAAAAGACTTGAATTCAGCTATCAAGGATATCCAAATCACTTCCATCAGTCAGAAAACAAAACTCATCTGCTATGAGTTAGATGGTATCGTCCATACCAGTATCTGGCGTCGCCACGAAACTTGGCAAAATATCTTTCACCAAGAAACAAAAAAAGAATAGAGAAATCCTGTCATGAGACGGGATTTTTCTATTCTTCTAGCTATCAAAGTCACTGAGATACTCATAGCGTTCGTATTTTTCAAGGAGTGCTTCGTTTTTCTCATCCAGTTCTTTTTGGAGAGTAGCCAGCTTACCAAAGTCAGAGCCGTTGGCCTGCATTTCCTCTTCAATAGCAGCGATACGGTTTTCCAAGGCTTCAATATCGCCTTCAATGCTTGCCCACTCCTGCTTTTCTTGGTAAGTCATGCGTTTCTTGTCTTCTCTGACCTTGACCACTTTTTCCTTTTCGGCCTTTTGCACTTGATTGGCCATATCTGTTTCAAAGGCTTTTTCATCAAGATAGTCGGTGTAATGACCAAAGAAAGGACGAATCTTACCATCCTCAAAAGCGAGAATCTTAGTCGCTACCTTATCCAAGAAATAGCGGTCATGACTAACAGTCAAAACTGGACCAGCAAAGCCTTGCAAGAAATTCTCCAAAACTGTCAAAGTCGCAATATCTAGGTCATTTGTCGGTTCGTCCAAGAGAAGGACATTTGGTTTTTCCAAGAGCAATTTGAGGAGATAAAGACGTTTTTTCTCGCCACCAGACAACTTCTCAATCAAGGTTCCATGCGTCGAACGTGGGAAAAGGAACTGCTCCAGCAGCTCTGCAATCGAAGTCGTAGAACCACTGCTGGTCTTGACCTCTTCTGCCACTTCTTGCAAGTAATTGATAACTCGCTTGCTTTCATCCAAGCCCTCAATTTGCTGAGAAAAATAGGCGATGCGAACAGTTTCCCCTATCACAACTTGGCCTTCAGTTGGCTCAAGACTTCCAGCAATCAGGTTGAGCAGGGTTGATTTCCCAACACCGTTGTCCCCAACGATTCCAATACGGTCTTTGGCCTGCACCAAGAGATTAAAATCTTGCAAAATGGGCTTATTTTCATAGGCAAAGGAAACATCCTGAAACTCGATGACTTTCTTCCCAATTCGACTGGTTTCAAAGTTCATGGTCAAGTCTGTCTCAGCAGTATTGCCTGAAACTTCCTTTTTCAGGTCATGGAAACGATTGATACGAGCCTGCTGCTTGGTCGCACGCGCCTGCGGTTGTCTGCGCATCCAGGCTAATTCTTGCTTATAAAGTTGTTCCTTTTTGTGGAGAAGAGCCGCGTCACGCTCGTCCTGTTCCGCCTTGAGGCGAACATAGTCCTGATAATTGCCCTGATATTCGGTCAATCCAGCTCGATCCAACTCGAAAATCCGTGTTGACAAAGCATCTAGGAAATAGCGATCGTGGGTGATAAAAAGGACTGTCTTCTTAGAATTTTTCAAAAAGAGGGTCAGCCACTCAATAGTCGCAATGTCCAGATGGTTGGTCGGCTCGTCCAGCAGCAAGAGATCGTGGTTGCCAAGTAAGACTTGCGCCAACTGAATTCGTCTTCTCAGACCACCTGACAATTCCCCAACAGGAGTCGATAAGTCCTGAATACCCAACTTACTGAGAACCGTCTTGACCTGACTCTCGATTTCCCAAGCTTGGAGAGAGTCCATTTCAGCCATGACCCGTTCCAAACGAGCCTGCTTCTCCTCACTGTAGTTGAGCATGATCAACTCATACTCACGAATGAGCTGGATTTCCTTGAGGTCGCTGGAAAGAACCGTATCCAAGACCGTCTTGCTATCATCAAAATCAGGATCTTGAGTCAAATAACCAATCTGGTAATCATTCTTAGCCGAAAAGGGACTGACATCCCCATCAAAGCCAGAAACGCCAGAAAGAACATCTAAAAGGGTGGTCTTACCAGTCCCATTGACACCAATCAGACCAATCCTGTCTAGGTCATGGATAATAAAGGAAATATCCTTAAAAACGGTCTTGTCACCGACGGATTTACTTAGTTTTTCAACGATAAAATCACTCATTTTTTCTCCCTCAGATAAGCATGGATGGCTTGTCGATCATTTTCCAATTCTCCATCGATAATGGCATACTCAATCTCTGTTAAAATCTCTCCCAAGTCTGGTCCCGGCTGATAACCATATTCCTTGATCAAAATACCACCGTTGATTTGGACTTCTTTCTTATCATGAATGGTCAAGCTCTGGTAGGTTTCTGTGATGACTTGTGGGTTGACTTCTTTTCCTTGGGCCTGACGAAGATTTTCAGCCTGTAAAAGTAAATCCAAGTCAAAGCGATAACAATCGCGCTTGCTCAATTCTCCCTTTTCACGCAAGGCCAAAATAGTCAGCAAATCCTGAACTTGCTTGGCAAACTGGCGTGAGGTCTTCCAAGCCTTCAAAAATGGCTGCGCATTTTCAATATCCAAAGCCCACAGTAGAACCGCCCAGGCTTGCTCAGAGGATTCAAAGATAAAATCAGTCTCCAAATCAAACAGTCTGTTAAGCTTGTCTTGGCTAGCTGACATATCAGGGAGATAGTCATAAGCTTGACTCTCAATCATGGAAGCCAAACCTCTTCTCCAAAATGGAGCCAGCAAGAGTTTATCAAACTCGACGAAGGTACGCTCCACAGAAATTTTCTCCAAAAGTGGCGTCAAGGTCTTCATAGCTTTAAATGTTTCTGGCTCAAGTTCAAAACCAAGACTGGCCTGAAAACGGAAACCACGCATAATCCGCAAAGCATCTTCGTTGAAACGCTCACTAGCCACTCCAACTGCTCGCAAAACTTGGTTTTCCAAATCCTCTAAACCATGGAATAAGTCAACGATTTCTCCTGTCTCATCCAAGGCAAAGGCGTTGACTGTAAAATCACGGCGTTTGAGGTCTTCTTCTAGCGAACGCACAAAGGAAACCGCACTGGGTCTGCGATAGTCCACATAGACATCTTCTGTCCGAAAAGTAGTCACCTCATACTCCTCGTCCCCATCTAAGACCAAGACAGTTCCATGCTCGATTCCTATATCGGCTGTTCGCGGAAAAATCTGCTTGGTCTCTTCTGGATAAGAAGAAGTCGCAATATCCACATCATGGATAGGGCGATTGAGGAGGGCATCCCGAACAGAACCCCCAACAAAATAGGCTTCAAAGCCTGCTTCTTTAATTTTTTCTAATACTGGTAAAGCCTTCTGAAACTCAGAAGGCATTTGCGTTAATCTCATAATAAGTGTTCTAATCCATAGACAAGCTCATGACGCTTGACAACTTCTTTAATTCCCAAATTCACCCCTGTCATGAAGGAGCTGCGATCATAGGAGTCATGACGGAGGGTCAATCCTTCTCCTTGATTGCCAAAGATGACTTCCTGATGGGCTACCAAGCCTGGTAAACGAACTGAGTGAATCCGCATGCCATCAAAGTCAGCACCACGGGCACCTGCAATGAGTTCTTCCTCATCTGTTGCACCTTGCTGAATAGACTCTCGAACTTCTGCCATCAATTCAGCTGTTTTAATAGCTGTTCCACTCGGGGCATCCTTTTTCTTGTCATGATGGAGCTCGATAATCTCCACATTTGGGAAATATTTGGCAGCCTGCGTCGCAAATTGCATGAGCAAGACAGCACCCAAGGCAAAGTTAGGGGCGATCAAGCCACCCAAATCTTGAGCACGAGAAAATTCTTTTAGCTCTGCAATTTCTTCACTAGTAAAGCCTGTCGTTCCAACTACTGGAGCAAAGCCATTCTCAAGAGCAAAGCGTGTATTTTCATAGGCAACAGCTGGAGTAGTAAAATCTACCCAGACATCCGCTTCAAAACCGGCTAAATCAGCCTTATCCTTGAAAACAGGAATACCCTGCCATTCTGACTCAGACTCAAAAGGATCCAAAACTGCTACCAAGTCCAAGTCTGGATCAGCCAAGACCATCTGACAAGCAGCTTGGCCCATCTTTCCCTTAAAACCAGCAATAATTACTCGAATACTCATCTCTACTCCTGTCTAAGATACAAAGGACGTTGGCTGCCCATGAAAAATAGGGAATGGCGCTGACTTTCCACGAAAGGCCAGACAGGCATCTTTTTTCATGAGGCAGGTAGTCCGTGTTCAATTGCTAAGATACAAAGCCTGTAGGAACACAAAGTGAAAATAGGAGTTTTGATCAAGAAGTGTCTACTCCTTGGAAAAACTATCTTTTTCACACAGGGTTCCAGGCGTGTTCAACTGCTAATTTCTTAACTAGTCTAGAAGCGCCAACTAAATCACTGGAATATAACCCAGAGCAATGCTTCCTGATCCTAGGTGTGTCCCAATGACACTACCAAATGTAGCTAGTGAAATATCCGTACCCAAGCCAGAATCAAGCAAGTGCTGACGCAATTCCTCAGCCTTTTCAGGAGCATTTCCGTGAATGACAATGACCCGATATTGGCCTGAAGCCGTTGTTTCCTTGATAATTTCAATTAAGCGCTTGGTTGCTTTCTTTTCAGTACGAACTTTTTCGTAAACTTCAATCACACCTTGATCGTTAAAATAAAGGATTGGCTTAATGCTTAGCAGATTACCCAAAATGGCAGCCCCATTTGAAAGACGTCCACCTTTTACCAAATGATCCAAATCATCTACCATGATAAAAGCTGACGTACGGCTAATTTGAATGGCTAGCTTATCCTGAATGCTGGCAAAATCATCGCCCTGGTCACGCCAATTAAAGACGCTTTCAACCATGATACCCAGAGGAGCACTTGTAATCAAAGTGTCTGGAAAAGCAATGGTTAAGCCCTCATATTCATCTATCATATACTGGATATTTTGGTAAAAACCTGAAATTCCAGAAGATAGGAAAAGCCCCAAAGCATGGGTATAACCTTGTTCTTTGAGCGAAGTTAAGATTTCATCTAACTTGGCAATACTTGGTTGACTAGTCTTAGGCAATTCAGAAGCCTGAGCCATTTTTTGGTAAAATTCCTCAGCAGTCAGATTGATGCCTTCGACATACTCCTCACCATCAATATTGACAGGAATATCCAAGACATACAAATCTTCTCTTTGCAAGGTCTCTGCACTGAGATAGGCAGAAGAATCTGTGATAACAGCTAGTTTCATATTAGAACTCCAAATTGATTCCTGGTAAGTCTAATGCAATTTCAGTTACTTCGTAAGTCAAACGGTTGAGCATGTTCAAACTTGGGCGAGCCAAAGTTTCCACTTCTTCTTGGCTCAATTCACTTGGTTCATTGACAATACGGCCATCGATGTGGTTTACCTGTGAAATGGTTCCACTGATGACAAACTTATCAAATACAATCATAAAGGTCAAGATGACAATCAAGGAAGTCACTTGATTTTCTTGATCATGTTGGAGCAATTGGAAGTTCACATCCACCTTAGTTTCAGGAGCTCCATTTTCATTTTCCCATTCAAAATTACGCGCATCAAAATGATACTGACTAACAAATTCTTGTTCACGTTTAAGATTCATGTCTTTCTCCCTTGGCTACAATATTATAAGCTATTGTACCATAATTTTTTATTTTCATCTAGTTTTCTAGGATTTAGTCAATCCCGATTTCAGATCGAACTACGTCTGCGATAGTATCAACATAGTAGTCCACTTCTTCTGTTGTAGGAGCTTCTGCCATAACACGCAAGAGAGGCTCTGTTCCACTTGGGCGAACAAGGATACGTCCGTTCCCCGCCATTTCTTCTTCCATCTTCTCGATGATATCCTTGATAGCTGGCACTTCCATAGCCTTTTCCTTCATGGCATTTTCCACTCGGATATTGACTAATTTTTGTGGATAGATGGTTACTTCTGCTGCCAACTCTGACAGGCTCTTACCAGTTTCCTTCATGATTTTTGTTAATTGAACAGCAGATAATTGGCCATCACCTGTTGTATTGTAGTCCATCAAGATGACGTGACCAGACTGTTCACCACCAAGGTTGTAGCCTGATTTTCTCATTTCTTCAACAACGTAGCGGTCGCCAACTGCAGTGACTGCCTTGTTAATACCTTCACGGTCCAAGGCCTTGTGGAAACCAAGGTTAGACATAACTGTTGTCACAATTGTATTTTGAGCCAATTGTCCTTTTTCAGAAAGGTATTTCCCGATGATGTACATAATCTTGTCACCATCAACGATCTCACCATTTTCATCAACAGCAATCAAGCGGTCACTGTCTCCGTCAAAGGCCAAACCAATAGCTGAGCCGCTTTCTTTGACCACTTCTTGAAGAGCTTCTGGGTGAGTTGAACCAACATTAAGATTGATGTTAAGACCGTCTGGTGTTTCCCCGATAACCGTCAATTGGGCACCAAGATCTGCAAAAATTTGACGGGCACTGGTAGAAGCGGCACCATTGGCTGTATCCAAGGCAACCTTCATTCCTTCAAGAGGAGTTCCAGTTGAAACAAGGTAGCCTTCATACTTACGCAAGCCTTCTGGGTAATCTACCAAGGTTCCCAAGCCTTCTGCACTTGGACGTGGCAGAGTGTCTTCTGCAGCGTCTAGCAAGGCTTCAATTTCTGCTTCTTTTTCGTCATCTAGTTTGAAGCCATCACCACCAAAGAACTTAATCCCATTATCAAGGGCTGGATTATGACTAGCAGAAATCATGACACCTGCACTTGCTCCCTCTGTTTTGACCAAGTAAGCTACTGCTGGCGTCGCAAGAACACCGAGTTTATAAACGTGAATCCCTACTGAAAGAAGACCTGCCACCAAGGCTGATTCTAACATTTCCCCTGAAATACGGGTGTCACGTCCTACAAAGACTTTCGGTGCTTCCGTTTCATGTTGACTGAGAACATAGCCTCCAAAACGTCCTAGTTTAAAAGCCAATTCTGGTGTTAGTTCTACATTAGCTTCTCCACGGACTCCATCAGTCCCAAAATATTTACCCATTTTTATAAAATCCTTTTCCTATTTTTAATTCGTTTTTGAACTAGTTGCTTTCGTTGACGAAGATGTCTCCGACGAACTGCTTGTGCTTGAACTTGGTGCTACTGGTTTTGTAGTGACCTTCATTGTTGTATCAAAGGGAGTAATCACTACTGGTAAGACAACCCCATTGCGGTCGATTGCCTGCAAAGGTACCGAACCACTGTAATTACCTGTAATCCGTTCGCTGGTTGGTAAAAGCGCAATAACTTTATCAATCTTAGCTAATGTTTCTTGGTCAGTTGTGACCGAAACGCGTTCATTTGACACGGTTACACTATCAAGTTGTAGCTTGGGATCAATCTGGCTTTGGTCAACTTGTGGCACAACAATCATCCCATCTCGCTTAACCTTCTTCCCAACTTTCACTGTGATCTTTTGAGGCGTTGCTACAGCGGTCAATCCACTTGGAAGATTTTCAATGTTCAAAGGAACTTCAATCGTTCCAACACTAGCATCTGTCAAATCCGCTGTGACCTTAAACTTACGAGTGCTTTCCTGCATTTCACTGGCCAAGGTCACACGATTGGCACCTGTCAGTACAACTGAAACCTCTGATGCAAATCCGCTAATGAAATACTGGTCATCATCATAGTGAATATCGATAGGAACGTTCGTTATCGTATTGGTGTAGGTTTCTGATTTGACCTGTCTTGCGGTATTGTTATTTTGAAAATTAGTCGATGTTGCATAGATGAATAAGACACAAGCAAAAAAGAGAGATGAAATGATATATAGACTATTTTTTCTCATATTTCCAACCTCCTAGCAAACGGTCCTTAAAACTGACTTTTTCCTCAACAGCTGGCAAAAGAATCGCTCGTAGCTCTGCTTCAAATTCTTCAATCGTCAAATCATGCTTGAAAATCCCATTGTAGGTGATAGAGATACCACCTGTTTCCTCTGAAACGATGAAGGTCAAGGCATCGGATACTTCTGATAAACCGATAGCCGCCCGGTGTCTGGTCCCAAATTCCTTGGAAATTCCTGTACTTTCTGTCAAGGGCAGATAGGCAGAGGTGACTGCAATCCGATTTTCTCTAACAATCACAGCACCATCATGTAGAGGAGTGTTGGGAATAAAAATATTGATGAGGAGTTCTGCCGAAATTTTGGCATCCAAGGGAATACCTGTCGCGATGTATTCTTGTAAGGTCCGAACTCGTTGAATGGCAACCAAAGCACCAATCTTACGGGGACTCATGTATTCAACTGACTTAACAAAGGCACGAATCATTTTCTCTTCTGCACTAATTTGAGTAGTAGAAAAGAAATCTGTCGCCCTTCCCAAACGTTCCAAACCAGTCCGAATCTCTGGAGAGAAGATAACAACCGCAGCAATAACCCCATAGGTGATAATCTGATTAATCAACCAAGAAATCGTTGTTAAACCAAGGATATTAGCCACGACCTGGGCTAATACAAAAATCAAGACCCCCCGCACCAAAATCATAATCTTGGTACCAGCTATCGCTTTTGTAAAACGATACAAAACATAGGTCACAATCAAAATATCAAACACATTGATGGCGATACTCCAAGGACTAGAAAACAAGCTAGTCCAATATTGCAGGTTGGATAATTGTTGAAAGTTCATCTGCTGTCTCCTCTCTGTCCAAACACGTTCCTCTCTATTATACCATTTTTCTGGCATTTTTTTCCCTATCCTACTTCATTTTAAATTAAGGAAAAATATGATAAAATAAACTGACTAGAAAAAACAAAGGAGAAACCATGTCTCAACTATATGATATCACTATTGTAGGTGGTGGTCCAGTCGGGCTTTTTGCAGCCTTTTATGCCCATCTACGCCAAGCCAAGGTCCAAATCATCGATTCCCTTCCCCAGCTAGGTGGACAACCTGCTATTCTCTATCCTGAAAAGGAAATCCTAGACGTCCCAGGTTTCCCAAATCTGACTGGAGAAGAGTTGACTAACCGCTTGATTGAACAACTAAACGGCTTTGATACCCCTATTCATCTCAATGAAACGGTTCTTGAGATTGAAAAACAAGAAGAAGGATTTGTCATCACAACTTCTAAAGGAAGTCACCTGTCTAAAACTGTTATCATCGCTATGGGTGGCGGTGCCTTTAAACCACGTCCGCTGGAACTAGAAGGCGTTGAAGGCTATGAAAATATCCACTACCACGTTTCCAACATCCAGCAATACGCTGGTAAGAAAGTGACGATTCTTGGTGGAGGAGACTCGGCTGTGGATTGGGCTTTGGCTTTTGAAAAAATTGCACCAACTACCCTTGTTCACCGCAGAGATAATTTCCGCGCCTTGGAACACAGTGTCCAAGCCTTACAGGAATCATCTGTGACCATCAAGACACCATTCGTCCCTAGCCAACTCCTTGGAGATGGAAAAACGCTCGATAAACTTGAAATCACAAAAGTCAAATCTGATGAAACAGAAACGATTGACCTAGACCACCTCTTTGTCAACTATGGTTTCAAATCTTCTGTCGGTAACCTTAAAAACTGGGGTCTGGACCTCAACCGCCACAAAATTATCGTCAACAGCAAACAGGAATCTAGCCAAGCAGGTATCTATGCTATCGGTGACTGCTGCTACTATGACGGAAAAATTGACCTGATTGCGACAGGCCTCGGAGAAGCTCCAACCGCTGTCAACAATGCCATCAACTACATTGACCCTGAGCAAAAAGTGCAGCCAAAACACTCAACCAGTTTATAAAAAAGAACCACGAGTCACATAGGATTCGTGGTTTTAAAATGAACTACACCTCAAAAGTTAGACAGAAATACATCTAACTTCTGATATGCAGCCCACCTTCTCTTTGCTCTTGTTTGAATAAGAAATTTTTTGAAGAATCATTAGATTATACAAAGTATTCATATCAGCCTTTTAAAGCTATATAAAAACTCTCCAACTATTCTATTATACCATATAAAAAAATAAATAAATAGACCAATGTCATTAAGTTAAGAAATTCAAATACAATTCTGTATTTGGGTTTCTTTT
>NZ_JUQO01000070.1 GCF_001074635.1 Streptococcus mitis | reverse complement strand
TGAGCAGCCTGCGGCTAGTTTCCTAGTTTGCTCTTTGATTTTCATTGAGTATAACCATCGAGCTCTTTTAAGGAGGAGTAAATTTCTATGAATAAAAAACTCACAGATTATGTGATTGATCTGGTGGAAATTTTAAATAAACAACAAAAACAGGTTTTCTGGGGAATATTTGATATTTTGAGTATGGTGGTTTCCATCATTGTATCTTATATTTTATTTTATGGGCTGATTAATCCAGCACCTGTTGACTACATTATCTATACGAGTTTGGCCTTCTTGTTTTATCAATTGATGATTGCATTTTGGGGGTTGAATGCTAGTATTAGTCGTTACAGCAAGATTACGGACTTTATGAAAATCTTTTTTGGTGTGACTGCTAGCAGTGTTTTGTCTTATGGAATCTGCTATGCCTTCTTGCCACTTTTTTCAATCCGTTTCATCATTCTCTTTATCTTGTTGAGTACCTTCTTGATTTTATTGCCACGGATTACTTGGCAGTTAATCTACTCTAGACGCAAAAAAGGCAGTGGTGATGGAGAACACCGTCGGACCTTCTTGATTGGTGCCGGTGATGGTGGGGCCCTCTTTATGGATAGTTACCAACATCCAACCAGTGATTTGGAACTTGTTGGTATTTTGGATAAGGACGCTAAGAAAAAAGGACAAAAACTTGGTGGGATTCCTGTTTTGGGTTCATATGATGAATTGCCTGAATTAGCCAAACGCCACCAAATCGAGCGTGTTATCGTTGCGATTCCGTCGCTTGACCCGTCAGAATATGAACGTATCTTACAGATGTGTAATAAGCTGGGTGTTAAATGTTACAAGATGCCTAAGGTTGAAACTGTTGTTCAAGGCCTTCACCAAGCAGCTACTGGCTTCCAAAAAATTGATATTACGGACCTTTTGGGACGTCAGGAAATTCGTCTTGACGAATCGCGTCTGGGCGCAGAACTGACAGGTAAGACAATCTTGGTTACAGGTGCTGGTGGCTCAATCGGTTCTGAAATCTGTCGCCAAGTTAGCCGCTTCAATCCTGAACGCATTGTCTTGCTCGGTCATGGGGAAAACTCAATCTACCTCGTTTATCATGAATTGATTCGTAAGTTCCAAGGGATTGATTATGTGCCAGTTATCGCAGATATTCAAGACTATGACCGCTTGTTGCAAGTCTTTGAGCAGTACAAGCCAGCTATTGTTTATCATGCGGCTGCCCACAAGCATGTTCCTATGATGGAGCGCAATCCAAAAGAAGCCTTCAAAAACAATATTCGTGGAACTTACAATGTTGCTAAGGCTGTTGATGAAGCCAAAGTACCTAAGATGGTTATGATTTCGACAGATAAGGCGGTTAATCCACCAAATGTTATGGGAGCAACCAAGCGCGTGGCTGAGTTGATTGTCACTGGCTTTAACCAACGTAGCCAATCGACCTACTGTGCAGTTCGTTTTGGGAATGTTCTTGGTAGTCGTGGTAGTGTGATTCCAGTCTTTGAGCGTCAGATTGCTGAAGGCGGGCCTGTAACGGTCACAGACTTCCGCATGACTCGTTACTTTATGACCATTCCAGAAGCTAGCCGTTTGGTTATTCACGCTGGTGCTTATGCCAAGGATGGGGAAGTCTTTATCCTTGATATGGGCAAACCAGTCAAGATTTATGACTTGGCCAAGAAAATGGTCCTTCTAAGTGGACATACCGAAAGCGAAATTCCAATCGTTGAAGTTGGAATCCGCCCAGGTGAAAAACTCTACGAAGAACTCTTGGTGTCAACCGAACTGGTTGATAATCAGGTTATGGATAAGATTTTCGTTGGTAAGGTTAATGTCATGCCTCTAGAAGCCATCGATCAAAAGATTGAAGAGTTCCGCACTCTCAGTGGAGATGAGTTGAAGCAAGCCATTATCGCCTTTGCCAATCAAACCACCCACGTTGAATAAAAAAGAAAAGCGCATATTATCAAGTTGTTCATAAGAACCTTGGTAATATGCGTTTTGTTATGTAGAGACTTGCTCCATTTTCTTCTGAAATAGAGTCGTTACCCAGTCTATGTTATTGAAAATACTCTAAAACCTCTAAGGGGGTATGGGCGATATAATCAGGATGATAGTTAAGCAAGTCTGCTTGCTCTCCAAATCCCCAAGTGACGGCTAATTTCTGAATGCCTGTTTCTTGAGCTCCCAGCATATCAAACTTGGTATCTCCGATGATGATGGCTTGTTCTGGTGCTAGTTGATGTGTCTGCAAGGCTAGGTGAATGACATCTTCCTTATGGGGTGCTTCAGGGCTGGAACCATAAATGCCATCAAAGAAATGATAGATTCCCAAATTTTTAGTCATGTCTTGAGCGGTTGGAGTATTCTTTGTAGTGGTGATATAAAGAGGGTAATTGCTCGATAACTCCTCAAGCAAGTCTACAATCTGAGGAAAGAGTTGAGCTTCATGGATGCCTTTTTTCTTGTAGTAAGACCGGTATATCTGGACAGCCTCAGAAATTTGGTCTTTGGGAAGGCAGGTCGCAAAACTACTTTCGAGGGGCGGTCCCATAAAACCACGAATCGTTTTGGCATCAGGGCTAGGCATCCCCAGCTCCTTAAAGGTATGGGTAAAGGCATTGTGAATCCCGATAGAACTGTCAACGAGGGTTCCATCCAGATCGAAAAAAATCGCTGTGATAGAGGTCATGGTTTCTCCTATTTGATAAGCTTATTCTCCGAAAATTTCTTTTTGGAGGCGACGACCAGTAGGGGTGGCAGCAAGTCCACCTTCAGCTGTTTCACGAAAGGCAGTTGGCATGCTTGAACCCACTTGGTACATGGCATCGATCACTTCATCCACAGGGATTTTAGATTCGATACCTGCCAAGGCCATGTCTGCTGCGATGAAGGCAAAGCTGGCTCCCATGGCATTGCGTTTGACACAGGGAACTTCGACCAAGCCGGCAACAGGGTCACAGATGAGGCCTAGCATATTTTTAATGACAAAGGCAATGGCCTGACTGGCCTGATACGGTGTCCCACCAGCAGCTAGAGTCAAGGCGGCAGCACTCATAGCAGAGGCAGAGCCGACTTCGGCCTGGCAACCGCCCTCAGCACCTGAGATAGAGGCATTGTTTGCGATGACTAGTCCAAAGGCACCGGCAGCAAAGAGGAAATCCAGCTGTTGCTCGTGGCTGAGGTCTAATTTTTCAATAGCAGCAGTAAGAACGGAAGGGAGACAGCCAGCACTTCCTGCGGTCGGAGTAGCGCAGACCAAGCCCATTTTGGCATTGTGTTCATTGACAGCGATAGCATTGCGGGCAGCAGAGAGAATTGTATAATCTGATAAAGTTTTTCCGTTTTTGATGTAGTGATCCAATTTGGCAGCATCTCCACCTGTCAGGCCACTACGAGATTTATTTTCATTGAGGCCAAGTTGGACAGAGGCTTTCATGACTTCCAGATTGCGTTCCATGAGAAGGAAGACTTCTTCACGTTCGCGACCGGTCAATTCAAACTCTGTTGTAATCATGAGTTCTGCGACATTTCCTTGAAAGTCTAGTTCTGCCTGCTCGACCAATTCTTTGATAGAATAAAACATGCTTCCTCCTATTTAAAGAAATTGACATTGTGGAGATGAGGGATTTTTCGAATTTCTTCGATGGCCTCATCACAGTTGCGACTATCGACTTCGATAATCATAATGGCTTTTTCACCAGCTTTTTCACGAGTAACATTCATCTGGGCGATATTGATACCATAGCGTGAAAGGGCCTCTGTTACGAGGGCAATCATACCTGGAATATCTTGATGAACGATGATGATAGTCGGTGTATTCATATTGAGAGAGACGGCAAAGCCATTGAGTTCGGTTACCTGAATATTTCCTCCACCGATAGAAATACCAGTTACGCTGATGGTCTTGTGGGCATTTTTGACGGTAATTTTAGTGGTGTTTGGGTGAGGAGTATTGCTGTCTTTCTGAATGGTCCAGACAATCTTGATGCCACGCTTGTGGGCAATCTCCAGACTATTTGGGATTTCAGGATCATCTGTATCCATGCCTAAAATACCTGCAACAAGGGCTAGGTCTGTTCCGTGACCACGATAGGTTTTGGCAAATGAGTTAAATAGTTGGAATTCGACTTCTGTCGGAGTATCATCAAAAATGGAAGAGACAATCTTCCCAATACGAACAGCACCAGCGGTATGGCTACTAGATGGGCCAATCATAACTGGTCCGATGATATCAAAGACAGATTGAAAACGAAGTGATTTCATCAGTTTCCCCTTATAAAAATTCTTATCTCTATTATATCAAAGAATGAAGGTCTTGGCTTTAATTGTGGATGAAAACCTTTTTACACTACAAATAGAATAAAAAAGCATCTTTTGTAACAAAAAATAGCTTATTTAGGGAAATAAAAAATAATTTTGTAATATTTCTACATAAAAGTGTCAAGAAACGGTAATATTTAAAGGGTATGATAGAACTATAGAAAGAAGGAGAATTTTCGAATATGAAATCAACAACTAAAAAGATTAAAACAACTCTTGCAGGAGTAGCTGCCTTGTTTGCAGTATTTGCTCCATCATTTGTATCTGCTCAAGAATCATCAATTTACACTGTTAAAGAAGGTGATACACTTTCAGAAATCGCTGAAACTCACAACACAACAGTTGAGAAATTGGCAGAAAACAACCACATTGACAACATCCATATGATTTATGTTGGTCAAGAGTTGGTTATCGACGGTTCAGCAGCGCCAGTAGCCCCAGCTTCAACGACTTATGAAGCTCCAGCAGCCCAAGATGAGGCTGTCTCAGCTCCAGTGGCAGAAACTACAGAGGTAGAGGAAGAAAATCCAGTAGTAAGTGAAACAGTAGCAGAAGAAACAGTTGCTTCAACTGTCAGCGGATCTGAAGCAGAAGCTAAAGAATGGATTGCTCAAAAAGAATCAGGTGGTAGCTACACAGCTACAAACGGACGTTACATCGGACGTTACCAATTGACAGATTCATACTTGAACGGTGACTACTCAGCTGAAAACCAAGAACGTGTAGCAGATGCCTATGTTGCAGGACGTTACGGTTCATGGACAGCCGCTAAAAACTTCTGGCTTAATAATGGCTGGTATTAAGAACTAACGAACAAATAATATGTAAAAGTCGAGGAATCCCCTCGACTTTTTATTTTTCCTTCGCTTGGTAATAGATCTCTACTTCTTTTTTGAGATGAGACAGCATAGAAGTTTCCTCGGTCAGCTCTAGAAGTGAGAAACCTTTTTGGATAAGTCTAGCCTCATCCCTACAAATCCCGATACGGACATAGCAGATAGCAAGCCTATCGTAGCTTTTCTTGTTCTTAGCGTCCTCTAGTAAAGTATAGCAGATTTGTTGACACATGTTTTTGTCTTGATGGTATAAGTAAATGGTGGACAGATTGAGTAGGATTGCCATTCGTAAGTCATATAAATGTTGGTAGTTTTTATAGACTTCCAAGCGTTGCAAGATTTTTCCAGTGATGAGATGGAGGTGTTCAATAGGAAAGCTGAAAAGGATGGTATTGAGGATTTTTAGGTCATTTTCATACCATGTATCTTGTTTTTCAATTTTTTCCCAAAGTTTTTTGACAATCTGTTTCACTTGGTCTGACAGTTGCTCTGTACCATGTTGACGGATATGAATGACAATTTCCAGCATATCTCTGATTTCTTCTATGGGCAGGTCGTGGTGGGTCTTGAGGTAGTCTTGGCATGTTTCAAAAAAATCAACTAGACTACTGCTGCCAATGATAGAACTCATATTGAGATAAGTTTGCATGATTTCTGTTCGTTGGCTCGGTTGATAGAGATGGCAGATGTAGTCAAACTCTTCAAAACTCATATTGATTTGCCGGAGAAGAAATTCCATGTTTTCATATTTGGGAGTTACCTTACCGCTTTCAATCTTTGATAGGCTGGTTCTTGAGAGAACATTTCCACAGACCTCTTCTTGGGTCAAGCCTTTTGACTCGCGAATTTCTTTATAGACCTTTCCAAAATCATAACGCATGGGCTTTCTCCTTTTCGTGAAAAAAGTTAACAAATAATAAAATCCTATTAAAAATATTGTATCATAGTAACAGGAATAGTAAAAAAGAAAACTAAAATAAGTTTGGTGTAATTTTAAGATGGGGTTAATGAGTACTATGATGTAACTAGAAAAGGGGTGGAAAAATGTTTAAAAATAAGGAGTTTTTTAGAGTAGTCATGATATTTGTGATAGGAATCATCCTCATTTTAATGACACCAGTCTTATTTAAAGTTGTTATGGAACTATTTTCAAAATAAATAGGCCTCTGTTTTAGGCAGAGGCGTGAATCAGGAGGTTAAGTGATGAACTACAATGTAAAATATCTCTTATCAGGAATATTTATTATAGTCTTTATAGGTTTTCTAGTCTGGATGCGTTATTTTAATCAGAAGAAGGAAGAAGCGCATTCGGATGTGTCTTTTGAAGCGAGGTTAGATAGTGAGGTCAAGGCCTTATATAAACAACTAGGATTGGGTGAGGAGCCTCAGTATTTCTTAGCGTATCGCTACCTACATCCTTGGTTTAATTTGGCGATTTTACCACCAACAGTTGAAATTTTCTTAACTAAAATAGCGCTGGTGATGGTGACTCCAGATGAACTACTGATAAGAAATCTTGGGAATGGGATGACTTTCACAAGTGAGCACCATCGTGATTTGCGACAAGGACTTATCCGCATTCCAAAATCAGAGATGAAAGAATTTGAGATTCGCAACTGGAAAAGAGTTTTTATATTTGGCGATTTTTTGACAATTAAAACAAGCCAACATAGCTATTATTTGCAGGTTAGAGATGATGGACTTCAAAAAGGAAGTCTTTCTACCAAACATTTCTCCGACTTGAAACGACAAGATTTTCTAGGATTATTAACAGATAAAAGAACATTCTGATTGACAATTGCCTAAAAATCTAACCTCTAAACGTTCAAACATTCAAAAACCACACAGTGTTTTCAGCCTTGAACACAATTAAGCTGAGAGAATCACTGTGTGGCTTTATTGGAAAGTTAGTTTTTCCCAGCCTCTTTTTGCTTACATGTAGGAAAATCTGTTCACTCTTTGTAGACAATATGTCATAATCTTCTCAAAAAAGTAGTATAATGTTTTTATAGAATATAAATAGTGGTGGATAGCATGCATGCATTATTAGCAACAAGATTAAAAAATAAGCGAAAAGAGTTGGGGTGGTCGCAAAAAGAGTTGGCCGAAGGAATTTGCCAACAAACTCAGATAAGTCGAATGGAACAAGGCAAATATATGCCAGGAGCTGATTTGTTATATAAATTATCTGAAAAAATGGGCTTAAATATGGACTATTTCTTTTCAGGAGAAATTTCGAAAGAGTTTCTAGGCTTATCTGCTTTCAAGAGGTTGTCTGAAACATTGTTGGAAAATCAAGATTATGCCTCTTTGAAATATGCTTTTGAGGGAGAAAGAAAGCAACAGACTTCCTTATCTTTTGATGAAAAGATTTATCTGGACTGGATAGATGCCATTCTAACCTATCAATGTGAACATCAATTAAAACTAGCTATTTCAAAAATAGAGGACATCCTCAGTAGGATTAGTATTGATAAAGTGGATTATTTGTATATTTTGAATACCCTGCTGATTTTCTTAGGCTATGATGAGGATAAGGAGAAATTTGAACAACTATATGAACAGGTTTCCGTAGCTCTTTCAAAAATCGATACCAGTGTGCGTGAACAAATTGAGTTGTATATCAAAATAAAATACAATTATTGTTACCACCTTTGGAAACAGGAGGAGATGGACAAGTCCAGAGCGCTATTATTGGAGATGATTGAATTTTGTAACAAATATCATAGTAGCTTTAGGCTAGCAGATTTATATTGTTTGTTGGGAAATGTAACAGAGGATCTTGATATCTCTGTTGCTAAGGACTATTATATGAAAGCTAAGGTGCTCTATCTAATTGAAAATAATGAAGTTATGGCACTCAAGGTAGAACAATATCTGATGGATAAGTAGTCAGAGAATGTATGAGGCTGGGAAAAAAGTCTTTAAAATAAAAAAACGCATAATATCAGGTTTTGAAAAAACTGATACTATGCGTTTCATTATGGGGATATTTACTTCATTTTATCCTGAAATTGAGTTTTAGATTATCCTCTTCATACACAAAATATAACTATAATTCTTCTTTTTAAAAATATTTAGATTATTACTTAAATCGCTTGACAGTTTATATATGTTGATTTATAATATAGGTGAAAGAAGGTGGCAAGATGGGAAAATTAAAATTCGAATATTTGAAAGCGCTATCTCTGTTGCTTATTGTGCTAATTCTACTGAGTAATAGTCGAAGTTTTATTAGTACTACTCTAGTTACTCAAGGTATTGATACAGGAGCGTACTATTCTCCCGGTTAAAAATAAGTTCGTTGTTAAAGAATGAGATAGAAGGAAGGTGAGTCCAATGGACTACGATACTTGTTGATAATTACTATAGCTGTTTTTACGGAACAGCTCTCGATAATAGGAGAAATAAATCATGAGAAAATTAGTTAAAATTGGTGTTGCATCTTTAATGGTATGTGGTATACTTGCTACTACAAATGCTTTAGCAGTATGGGTTGATGGTGGTCAATGGAACTATGGAGTAGGTTGGACAGGAACTTTTGGATATTCTGATTATTTACATTCTACTCGATCTCATACAGCAACTGTCAAGCATGGAGGTAGAATCTCTAAGGATCGTGAAGATCCCGAGGTTTGGGCTAAAGCTTCCCTTAATCAAATTCCACCAACAGGAATGGAATATTTCTATGGATTTTAAGTGAAATTTGAGTCTGGGACAAAAAGATTTTGATTTTAGGAATTCTTTATTATAAATTTTAAAAATCGATAGATTAGACAAAAAAGCGAACAAGACAGAATTCTTAGTGTCAGATAACTCGTTTTGTTCGCTTTTTATATTTAAGGTTAGACTTTTGTCCCAGACTCGAACTTTAGTGGAGGTACTTTTATGAAAAAAATCAGTCATCTTTGTATGTTTCTGCTGTTGCTGTGTACCACTTTTTTTGTTTTTAATGTAAACTACACACGTGAAGCGGTTCGGATTCGGGAAATGGGAAAGACTGTAGATTCTTTGGATTTGTATTTGAAAGATATTAACGAACCTGCAGCGTCTGTTCTTCGATTTTTTGAGGATGTATCAAAGGAGTACAAAGTCTCCATCATCAAAACAGACAGTGGTGATGAGGTAATCAAGTCTGGTGTTTTTGATAAAGATACCTTCCCCTACCAAGAGTTTGGGATTTCTTCTCTTGATTTTACCACAGATGGTGAAGGAGTCTACAGTAATAAAGAAATTTCTAATAAACTTGGTACGATTCCGACTTTTCTAAAAGCCAAGCCTATTCAGCTTATGACTTTTCAAATCTATATCAAGGATACATCTCGTAGTTTAAATGGTCGCTATACGATAACTTCTACACAAGAGATGGATAAGGATAGGATTGTACAGAAATGGAGCGATTTTTTCAAGATAGACCAGGCTACCTTGCTAGAGCCTACCTATAAAAGTGCAGTGGAAGTCATAAATCGAGATTTGCTTTTATCTGCCATTGTTTTTGTCTTGGCTATTTTACTTCTTGTGTTAGTAACAGTGTATCAGCCGATGATGGAGATGAAACGAGTGGGGGTTCAAAAGTTACTTGGTTTTCAAAGCGGGGCGATTTTATCTGGTTTTGTAAAGACTAATTTTTATCTTCTCTTGGGTGGAAGTCTTATCATTGACTTGGGACTATTTTTAGTGCTGGACTACAGACCAAAACTTTTGTTCCCAAGTTTACTCTTATCCCAATTTCTGCTTTTACAGTTGTATTTGTTCATCAGTTGGCTGACCTACCTGATGATTCAAAAAATGACAGTCAGTTCCATGTTGAAAGGTTTTTCATCTGTCAAACTTGGTCTTATCTTCAATTATGTGATGAAAATAGGGACAACTATTTTACTGACGGCCTTACTGATTGGGGTGGGCAGAAGTTTAGAACAAGAAAACAAAGAACTTGCTTATCAGCAACAGTGGGTAAGCCAAGGTAATTACCTGACCTTAGAAACCTTCAAACTCAATGATAACCTGTGGCAAGAAGAGCTAGCAGGTTCAGGGAAATCTACAGATTATTTCTACCAATTTTATCAAGACTTGCTAGCAAAAACACAAGTAAACTATGTGCGAAGTACGAGTCTTCCTATCAAACCAGTCATCAAAGCTGAACAAGTGCAGCAGTACCAACTGCCTGATAAGGTAGATGTTTACTATGCTAATAGCAATTTTCTAAAGAGCAAGGGATTCAAGTTACCAGATACCAGCACTAAAAAAGTTATTTTGATGCCAGCCAGTGATAAAGGACAAGAAGGCAAGAATCAGTTCTTGGGAAAATCCATCGCCTATCTTTCTCTGAGATATGAAGATCAGCAAAAGCAAACAATAGAAGATATGGATGTAGAAATTGCCTACTATGAAGGAGATTGGTCCTTCTTCCCTTATAATAATGAGCGAAAGGAAAATCTCCACAATCCAATCATTAGTCTGGTAAATGATCAAGACATGATGTGGGAAGAAAAGACTCGCTTGTCAACGACAGGTTTAAACAATCCGATGAAAGTTGAAAATACAGAACAAAATCAAAAAGTGATTACGGAGTTAGTTGAGAAATTATCAGATGGGAATTATTTAAAATTTTCATCGATTCAAGCCATTCAACAAGAGAAAGTAGATTCTTATCGAGATGCAGTTCTAAATCTTAATATACTCTTTGCTTTGTTTGGTCTCCTTAGCATGATGATTTCCTACTTTTTACTCGTTACCACTTTCTTGTTGAAGCGCAGGGATATCATTACCAAGAAGTTTATGGGGTGGAAACTGGTCGATCGCTACCGTCCTCTCCTCGTTCTGCTCTTGCTGGGCTATAGTCTCCCTCTTCTAGTCTTGATTTTCTTTGCCCATGCGCTCTTGCCACTCCTGCTGTTTGCAGGCTTTACATGTTTGGATATACTATTTGTGCTAGCCTTGGCTTCTAGGATGGAGAAAAGAAGTTTAGTAGAGTTATTGAAAGGGGGCATCTTATGATTGAGTTGAAAAATATTACCAAAACCATTGGGGGAAAAGTGATTTTGGATAACTTATCTCTCAGGATTGATCAGGGAGATTTGGTTGCCATCGTTGGAAAAAGTGGGAGTGGTAAGTCGACCTTGTTAAATTTATTAGGTTTGATAGATGGTGATTATAGCGGACGGTATGAGATTTTTGGTCAGACAAATCTAGCGGTCAATTCTGCTAAGTCGCAAACAATAATCCGTGAACATATCTCTTATCTGTTTCAAAATTTTGCCCTGATTGATGATGAAACGGTCGAGTACAATCTCATGCTGGCGCTGAAATATGTGAAATTGTCCAAGAAAGACAAACTCAAAAAGGTGGAAGAGATTTTAGAGAGAGTAGGTTTGTCAGCTACTTTGCACCAAAAGGTCTCCGAGTTGTCTGGTGGCGAACAACAACGAATTGCAGTTGCTAGAGCCATTTTAAAACCCAGCCAGTTGATTTTAGCCGATGAACCAACAGGTTCGCTGGATCCTGAAAATAGAGATTTGGTCTTGAAGTTTCTCTTAGAGATGAATCAAGAGGGGAAAACAGTCATTATTGTGACCCACGATGCTTATGTAGCCCAACAATGTCATCGCGTCATTGAACTGGGCAAGGGAGAATGAATTAGTTTTGCTTATTTTGACTGACTGAATACTCATGCTTTCCAGAGATAAATAGACTTCCTGCGAAACAAAATATGGTATACTATTTCTATGAATTATGAATGAGGAAATCAAGCAAACTCAAGCCACTAACTCTTGAAGATAAATCCTATAACCATGCGCTATCTAAAGAGAGAATCAAGGCTGAGAATATTTTTGCCAAAGTAAAAACGTTTACGAATGAATTTGATTGCTGGAATTATCAACCGTGAACTAGGATTCTAGCTTCGTAGGAAGTCTATTTTTAAATCGTGCAATATTATTGCACGATTTACTCATTACTAAAGCTATTTAGCAATGTATACTTAGTAGTGTAAAGATGATTATCTAAAAAAAGAAAGGAGAGTTGTTTATGACTAATAATGTTAATTGTTAATTTAGGAAGTATATATGTTTCTTGAGATGTGTAAATTTTCCTTGTAATAGTTGACAGATATAGAGTCAAATGATAAATTATAGGAGGAACAAAATGAAAGAAAATTATGTAGAAGTTGATAGCTTGCGTCATGAAATTGACAATCAAGAACTATCAGGTAATTCTGTAGCTGGATTCAGAATGTCCGCTGTAGATAGAATGAACAAGATTGGAGAGTAAGATGGAAGGAATTATTGGAACACTTGAGTTTTATGCTCCCGTATTGATTCTAGGAGCATCTATTATTGGTATCGTCTACGTTATGAAAAAACGAAAAGAACGAAAATGATGTATATTTAAAAAGCCATACTAGTTTATGGCTTTTTTACTTGTCTTTAGAGAGATTATGCACGAATTACTCATGATATTAAAGCTCAGATTGATTATAATAGTCTTGTAAAATAGAAATGGAGGAATATTTATGTCACAATTAGTTGTAAAAAATTTAAATAAAGAGTTTGGGGAGGGAGATAGCCTAGTTCATGCTTTATCGGATGTTAATCTCTCTGTAAAGACAGGAGAATTTCTTGCTATTATGGGAGCAAGCGGCAGTGGAAAAACAACTTTGTTAAACTGTATTTCAACAATCGATAAGCCGACGTCAGGTGATATTTCCTTTGAGGGATTTGATATCATCAATGCAACAGATAATCAATTGGCAAACTATCGCTCACAAAATATTTCCTATATCTTTCAATCTTATAATTTAGTTGAAACTTTAACAGTTTATGAGAATATTGTCTTACCATTACAAATTCAAGGGAAAAAAGTTGCTGATTGTCATTTAAAAATAGAAAATATCCTAGAAAAATTATCAATTGGTCAATTACGAAATAAATTTCCCAATCAATTATCAGGAGGACAAAGACAGCGTGTTGCCACCGCACGTGCTCTAATTGATGAATCTAAACTGCTTATTGCAGATGAACCAACAGGTGCTTTAGATTCGGCTAACTCAGAAAATTTAATGGCTCTTCTGCAAGAGATTAATCAAGTTTTTGGCATTACCATTTTAATGGTGACACATGATCCGGCAGCAGCTAAGTATTCATCACGAATTATTCTATTAAAGGATGGACAAGTTACAGCAGATATGTACCGCCATTCTTTATCAAATGAAGAATACTTACAAAAAATTTATAAACATACACGATAAGGAGAAGTAGGATGTATCCAAAATTAATTCTCAGAAATGTTCAAAGAAATTTACAGACCTACACAGTTTATTTTCTTAGTTTAACGTTAATTTATAGTCTACTCTATGCATTTAATGCTTTGCCAAGTCATCCTGTTATGCAAAGTTTATCAGGTGCTAAGGAGATGATGACAACCATTATGACACAATATATGGGACTATTATCTTATGTTGTATTGAGTACAATTGCTTTTTTAGTTGTTTACTCCACTGGTTTCGTATTAGGTCGAAGAAAACAAGAGCTAGGTCTATACGCAACATTGGGGATGAAAAAACGTCATATTGTAGGAACGCTTTTCTGTGAGACAATGGTTGTTAATCTGTTTGCTTTGCTTGCAGGATTTATCTTAGGGTTAGGAGTATTGATTGTTCTAGCACATATTGCATCTAATTTTTTTATGGGGAATTATTTTGGTAATATGTTTTTTCTAGACATGAAATCAGTTAATTTATTAGGAATATCATATTTAGCAACAAGTGTAATCATTGGTGTGATGGACATAGTTACCTTTAGAAAGCAAGCTATTATTTCTCTTATTCAAGAAAATGGTGTTAAAAGTTCTATTTTTTCGAAAGGAGAAACAAAATGCCAATTGCTACTATTTATCTTGTCGGCACTAGTTATTTGCTTTGGATGTGTCTATTTATCAGACTATACACATATTTCAATTCTTAGAAATTGGGGAATGTTACTTATAACACTGTTTGTACTAGTTATATTTATTTTTTACAGTACATTAAGTCATTCTTTGATCCGCTTAACTTATTCATTGCCAAATTGGTATTTCAAGAAATATAATTCATTTAAACTCAGACAACTATCTAAGCAAGCAGATCGTAATTCGGTGACCATATCGGTATTATCGCTTTCCTTGGCATTAGCAACTAGCTTATTGATTTTTAGTGGTAGTGCCTACAGTTCATTGAGTAATGATTTAAATAAATTTATTCCTTATGATATTGATGTGCAGATGTTTAAGGGAGAAAAATACCATCATAACAATATAGATGTAAAGAATAAGTTAAAAGAAGATGGTTTTGACTTTTCGATTATTGATAAAGAGTTTGAGTATCCAACTTATATAAGTGAATTGACTTATAAAGATATTATTGATACAAGCAATTTATGGGATTTAGATAAAGAATTAGGAGGCTCGTTCGTTAATATTGTTTCGCTTACTGATTATAATTCTTTATTAAGACTTCAAGGGAAAAAAGAAGTCAGTTTGTCAGACAATGAATTTTTAATAAATGCAAACTATAAAGGCACTAGGAAGCAGATTAGGGAATTTCTCTCTAAAACTAACGAATTGACTGTTTCCGATGTAAAGTTAAGGTCAAGTTCTAAAAGTCCTTTGGAAAATGTTTATTTTGTTACTACAGTAGAAAATAATGATCGAGGGACATTGATAGTCCCTGATAAAGTAGCGAAAAAATTGACTATTAACAGTTTACATTATGTAGCCTTATATAAAAAAGGGATTGATAAACGAAATGTTGAATCATTTTTAGAGAACTGGATTGAAAATTATTATTTTACGGATCAAGAAGGAAATCAAGCTGATTTTGTATATCAAACAAAAGTTCGATCAGCAGAACTATATCTAGGAGTTATGGGAGTCATTGTATTAGTTCTAATTTTTGTTGGAGTTATTTTTACAGTTATCACATTGAGTATTCTGTCGTTGCAGGCTTCCACAAATGCATTAGAAAGTGTTAATGATTACAATATACTTTATTTATTAGGAAATCAAAGAATGCAAAATAAAAAAATTATTTTTCAACAGATTCTCGCCTATTTTCTAATACCGTTGCTAATAGCTATTCCATTGAGTTGTTCACTTAGTAATAGCTTATTAGGCTACTTTGAAAATTTTGCAAATACAACAGTTGTAATTGATGTAAAATATTTATTGTTTATGATTGGTTTATTTACAATTTATATCTATTTTACCTATAAAATTTGTGTGAGGGCCAGTAATCAGATCTAATGAGTGAAAACCAGAATGGGATATTAGCTATCCTTATTCTGGTTTTGTGATATAATGATAACAAAAAATCATAGTAGGAAATTTTAAATATGAAGACGTGGTTAAAGAATATTTCTGATAACTCATTATTGTTATGGTGGAGCACTTTAATAAATCATTTTATATTAATGGTTTATATATACCTTAAAATTCCATTTGACTTTTCATCAACTTTTACTCAAAAATTTGCAGTTGTTTTTATTATTTTGTTGATTATTTCTACTTATATTTGTAATTTCTTAAAGTTTAAATATAGTGAATTAAAGTTGTGGCTATTACTATCTCTATTTTTAATTAGTTGGCAATTGGCTCTGAGTTTGAATGTTGAACACACATTATTCCATTTTTTAGATCTGCTTCATCCCATTAATTCTTTTCTATTAGTTTATAGTTCAGTATCTATTATTCTGTTAGGTAAAAAAATAGGTGAGGAACTATTTTTTGTAACTTTTATTGTTACGATTATTACAGAGATATCTTATTTTTTTAGTGAGCCTCTCTTTTTATTCTTATCTATATTTACATCATTTTTCATTTCTTGCTTACCTATTGTTCTGTTAATGATGTATAAAAAAGAGTTGAAATCTTTTTTAAATTACCAGAGGAAAAATTTAACCTTCCTTTCATTTTTTCTACCCGTTACTTATGTCATTTTATATATTAACACGGCTGATATTGGTATTTTAAATTTTTTATGGTATGTAGAAATTTTTTTGGTACTTGTTTCGTTCCACTTGAAAACAATTTATATGAGTTTTCAAAAAAAGATAGATGAGTTGAAACTATTATATATTGAGGCAAGTTTAAAAATACTACTGGGGGTAAGTATCCTTTTAATTGCTACATTTATTATTGCAAGACTAGATTTAAAACAAAGTTTTATTTGTTTTAATTTACTTGTGCTGATTGTTGGATTTCTAACGGAAGAATTTATTAGATTATTTAGAGGTAAGCGGCTAACGGGTGCAAAAGATTATTTAGAAGTTTTATTTTTGAAAAGAAATAAGATGGTGAAGAATTTGTTAGCTAATGAAGATATAGAGCAACAATTCGCAGAATTTCTTCATAACGAAGTATTACAAAGTGTGATGGCTATTAAAAATTTTAATAAATATGGAGAAGATGAGAAGTTTAGAACTCAGATTGGATATGTCTCAGATGAACTAGTTCAACGTATCCGAGAGAGAATGGATTATTATCAACCAATGAGTAGTGGCAATGAGGAGTTAACTAAAAAATATACATCATTAATTGATAGAATATTGAGGAGATATGAGACTATGAAAGAAGTTGAAACAGATTTTCAGTCTGATTTTTTTCTAATGGAACCGTATGATAAGATTCTTTATCGCTTTATTGAAGAATTAGTGACTAATGCTGTTAAATATTCATCAGGACATACTATTTGGTTATCTCTCTCTGTATCTGACGATATTATTTATTTATCTTGTAAAAATAATTATGATATTTCTAGTAACCATCTTGGTTATGGGTTAAAGAATTTAGAAAATCGTGTTAGTGTTTTAGGTGGAACAATAGAAATTCAGACAATGGATGCTATGTTTCAAGTAGAAATTCAATTACCAATAGATAAGGAGCTATGCTATGAAAATTTTATTAATTGATGATCACAAGTTGTTTAGTCAGAGCATAAAAATGATTTTAGAGTTATCAGAAACAATTGAATATGTTGATTTAGTTGAAAATTTTCAATCAGTAGATGATATTGATTATAGTCCATACGATATCATTTTGATAGATATTAATTTGACTAGTATTTATGAAACAGATGGATTAGCCTTGGCAGAAGAAATGATAAAAAAAGAACGAGGTATTAAAACAATGTCATTAAGTTAGTGATCTAACTACTTGAATAGGAGGTGTGATTGAGAAC